>DKAI01000023.1 GCA_002450755.1 Deltaproteobacteria bacterium UBA6930 | reverse complement strand
GCCGCAAAACCTCCTGAAATCCAAACCAGTCATGCCATTCATTCCAGACGTAACCCATTCCGTGACGGCTAATTTCGCGCGCTTCCTCTTCTGTATCCGCGACCACTATTTCTCGGAAGTGACCAACATTGTCACCCCAAGAAATCTTTCTTCCGGATTCAGTAGCTGCCTTATGATAAGCATCTAGGATGGGCCTAACAGTCTCAGGAAGGCAGTGCAGAAGAATTGGCCATGCTCCCTCCGCAGCCGCCCATTCGATAGTATCTTGACTCATCGTGAAAGGGACCGTCATCTCAATATGATCAGGATCCTGCAGCGTATTCGGTGAAAGACCTATCTCCTTTAATGTTCCGTCTTCGTGAAGCGTTTCCGGCGCGAGCCGCCGCGTCATTGGATGATCCCAGTTAATTCCAGGGGGCGGAATTGTCCAGTGCTTGCCTTGATAGGAAAATGTTCTCTCCTTCCAAGCTTTCCTTATAATTTCCAGATGTTCTGTAAAGAGCTCTCGGTTAACGCTGTCGTGCTCTTCGTAATTGGGATCGTTAGGTACCGTATAGTAAGCGTTATTCTTTTGACCGAGTGTCATCACGTGACGCGATTGGTAGCCTCGCGCGAAACCGGGCATCACTCGCCCTCCTGAAAAATGGTCCAACATCGCCAGGTCTTCGGCAACCAGAATTGGGTTTCTTGCGGTAATCACTGAACCCAGCTGCGTTAGTCTCAACTTCTCCGTAACGGAGGCAACAAAGCTTCCGAGCAACACGGGATTATTCGACGTTTCCATTCCTTCAATATGAAAATGATGCTCGGTAAACCCCACGAAATCAAAGCCTAGTTCATCCATTTGACGAGATAACTTCGCAATATCTCGCAAACTGTTTTGATAATATGCCGGATGAGTGCCCGCTAAGCCTTTTTCTACATTTTCAATCGAACCACCGGTACTCGGGATCATAAATCCGCCTAAACGCAACTTAGTCATGTTGTACCTCTTGAAGAATATACCATGTAACACTACGATCGATACTTGTACAGGTCACCTGAAACGCGCCTGGAGCGCAAGAGAGCTTAGAAGCTCCACAGGAGAAAACCCATGCCCGACTTAAGAGGAACCCAAACTCACCAAAATTTAAAGGACGCCTTTGCTGGAGAATCCCAGGCTAACCGAAGGTACCTTTATTTCGCTAAACAAGCCGACATTGAAGGCTACCCGGATGTTGCGGGCCTATTCAAGAATACTGCCGATGCCGAGACGGGCCATGCTCACGGCCACCTCGACCATCTAAAGCAAGCAGGAGACCCCGCCACGGATAAGCCGATTGGAGACACCAGCTTAAATCTCGAGGCTTCGGTAGCAGGAGAAACCTACGAGTACACAGAGATGTATCCGGGCATGGCCAAAACTGCACGGGACGAAGGATTCGCCGAAGTGGCCGAGTGGATGGAAACTCTTGCAAAGGCTGAAAAAAGCCACGCAGGACGGTTCCAACAAGCCCTCGACGGTCTCGAAGAACTCTGAGCAAAGACATCTTGACCACCCAGGGATCTCATTGATCCCTGGGTTACTGGACAAACCTGCAAATGATTAAGAATCCCGGCTTGCAGGATCCTTTGTTCCTTGACCCCACCGCACTTGAGGAAGAGCTTACGAGGGTTTTCGAACATTGCCATGACTGCAGACGCTGCCTGCCGCTCTGCCCTTCTTTTCCATCCCTTTTTGAAGCAATAGACAAACACGAACAAAATGCAGCCGAGCTAACAGGCCACGAAACTCGCGAAGTCGTTGACCTCTGTTACCAATGTAAGCTTTGCTACAACCATTGCCCATACCATCCACCACACGAGTGGGAAATCGATTTTCCCAAGTTGATGAACCGGGCAAAACTAGTCTATGCCGAAAAGGAAGGAATACCTTTGGCCGATAAAGCCGGCATGCGCCAGGACATGCTGGGACGCGTTTCATGCCTAACCTCTGCGATGACCAATAAGGGCTTCCGCAACCGAGCAGTACGAACATTGATGGAAAAAGGGACAGGGATCGATCGTCGCTGGTTAATGCCTACATATGAGAAGAAACCGTTCTCCAGTTCGCACCAAAACCACCTACCCGGGTCAACAGAGAACGGAAGAGTTCTGCTCTTTACGACCTGCTTTGTAGAATATGCAGAAGCACAAACAGCTCGGGCCGCGGTCTCAGTACTCCAACACAACGAAATCGCTGTGGAAACGGCGTACGATCGATGCTGCGGAGCGCCTTTTCTTCATGGTGGGGATCTCAAAAACGCAACAAAAAATGCAGCCAAGGTAGTAGAAGCTCTCGCTCCAAAGGTCAAAGAAGGGCTCCCTATTGTTGTCCCGGGACCAACCTGTTCGTTGCAGCTTAAGCAAGAATACCCCGAACTTCTAGGAACCGAGGATGCCAAGCTGGTTTCTGAAAATACTTACGACGTTGGCGAGTTTCTTTATCAGCTGGGAAGAGATAAGAAACTTAAGAGAGATTTTCCTGTCTCCCTGGGAAAAGTTGCATACCACTTGCCATGTCACCTGAAGTCGCAAAATATCGGCTTCAGATCTCGCCAACTATTAAAGCTTGCAGGAGCAACAGAAATTGAAATGCTCGACAATTGTTCAGGCGTGGATGGAACTTGGGGAATGAAGGCCCGTTGGTACGACCAAAGTATGAAAATCGCGGACAAGCTACTTGAAGGCGTCAAGGAGTCCGAACCGGATTTTGTTGCTACCGACTGCCCTCTTTCTGCCTTGCGAATAAAAGAAGGGACAGGTTATACCGCCGTACACCCAATTGTACTCCTTCAAAGAGCATATGGCTTAGGAGAGTCATCATGAAACCAGTAGATCTCTCTGAAATACTCGACCTCACCGCTTATGAAAAAGCTCGTCCTGAATTTCTTAAGAAAATTATAGACCTAAAAACGCCCCGACGTATCTCTGTGGGAGACCGCCTAACCTTTATTTTTGAGAATCGGGAAACAGTAATATTCCAAATACAAGAAATGTTACGAGCGGAGCGCACGGTGAACGATCAACAGATCCAATCGGAAATTTCTATTTACAACGAACTTATACCTCAGAAGCAAGAACTCTCAGCTACGCTGATGATTGAAATCCCTTCGGGAGAACATATTCAATCAGAACTCAACCGTCTGGTTGGAATCGACGAACACGTGATCCTCCAGATAGATGAGGACAGCCTTCGGGCCCAATTTGACTCTAAGCAATTTGAAGAAGAAAAAATTTCAGCGGTACAGTACGTGAGGTTTAACCTCAGTTCTAAACTTTGCGAGAAGTTCCTCGATACGAGCTCCACCGTGGCGATTCAAATTGACCACCCGAATTATAAGGCAAGGACAGAGATCGTAGGCATGAGTAGAGCTTCTCTATCTAATGATCTTTTGACTCCATAAAAACAGCATTAAAGTATCTTCATCACCTCAACAAAATCCCGCATCACTTCCCTTACCGATGACAGACTCGGCAAAATTGAGAATTCGTTCAAACCGCCACTTTCCGCCGCACGCAGCTTCTCTGCAATCTCTTTCGGTTCACCAACCATGCAAACACCCCTAATCGTCTCGTCAGTCAAGAATCTCCGCTCATCGGGCGGATAATATGAGCAATGTCCTTTGTGAATCCTTAGATGCCGTTCGTCTTCCGGACAATCCATTTTATTTACATGATCACAGTATTCGTCCCAAACGTTTTGAAAAAACTCTGGAACTACCTCTTCGTTCTTTGTATATCTGTAATTTTCGTAAACGAAGTGTAGGATTGCTGCAGTCCAAGCCCCACATTGCTCGACAACCCTTTCAGACGTTGCGCTCTCTCCTGGCTTCAACACCGCAACGGTGGTGAGTGTCGCAGTATGAAAATCAGAAGGGAGCTCGCGCCCTACTTCTGATGCACCCTCCTGCACCATACCCATGTGATATTTCAGATACTCGGGCTGCTCATTAAAAGCTGAGACAAGAGCATCACCATAAACTCCTGCTAAACGCAACGCCTTCGGTCCGTTAGCAGCTACTTGGATAGGTACCGGCTGCTCAAGATTCCTAAATCCGAGATCTTGGTCGATGAAGTCAATCAGTCTCGTTTTACCGTTAAACGTGTACTCCACCGGCTCACCGTGGAGGAGGGCTCTCAGGACCCTAAGATATTCCCCAAAAGCACCCACCGACATAGGGTTGTAGCCCATTACTCGCATCGCAGTATTCCCTGTTCCAATACCAATAAAAACACGACCGGGTGCTATCTGGTTGATTGAGGCGATTGAGTGGGCTGTTACTGGAGCAATTCGGGTAGGAGCAATCGCGACTCCGGTTCCTAAACGAAGACGAGACGTAGTGTGTGCAGCCAAGGCCATAGTTGCGTAACAATCAGACCAAATCATCTGGCTATCTGGTAACCAGGCGGCATCGTAGCCAAGGTCTTCAATTTCCTTAAATATTTTCCAGTCCTCTATTTTCGTTTGAACCGTAACACTAAATTGCATAAATATTTCCTTAAGCAGGTATTTTGAACTCGGCTAGAGTCTACAATCAACTTGAGGACTTTCGCTACTCCGAGGGACAGAAGAGGAAAAATGATCTAACTTTTCTCAAGAACCTACCTTCGAGGGCAACCAAACTCTGAAAGGCAAGAGCATTTCCCATGAATAACCACCTTAGGTTGGGCATATTTATGCCCAACTGCAGCAATATGCCAAACCTAAGCACCTACAAACCAGATCCTGAAGACTGGCACTTTTCTCGCAATCTTGAGATCTCTCGAGCTGCGGAAGATGCCGGCTTCGACTTTCTTTTTCCAGTGAGCCGCTGGAGAACGTTTGGAGGAGAGTGCGACTTCCTAGGAAAATCTATCGAGACTACTACGTGGGCTTCGGCGATTTTATTCGGAACTTCTAGAATTCAAATTTTTTCAACGGTGCACGTGCCTGCATTCAATCCTCTCGTGGTCGCTAAAATGGGAGCTAGTCTCGACCATATTGGAAAAGGCCGCTGGGGAATAAACATTGTATCGGGATGGAATCAGGCGGAGTTCGATATGATGGGCATTAAACTTGAGGACCACAGTCGAAGGTACGAGAGAACGGCCGATTTCATTAAAATTCTTAAAGGACTTTGGACTGAGCCTCCAGGCAGCTTTAACTATGATTGCGCCTGGTACAATATTAAAAATGGTTACGTCAATCCTCAGCCCATCGCACGCCCCCACCCTCCTATTGCTAACGCCGGCACATCTGAAGATGCCCGCAATGTTGTTGCTGAACACTGCGACTGGGCGTTCATAAGTCCGGCCACCTTAGACGGCTGTGCGGAGGTCGCGGCCGATTTTAAAAAACGTGGGGATACTTTCAATCGAAAAGTTCGTTGCGTAGCGGCGGTCATGGTTCTTTGTCGAGAGACCCGTAAGGAAGCCGAGAAAGAACGGGATATTATACTCGAAAACCTTGATTCCGTTGCACTCCGAAACTATCTCGAAGAACTCGGCATTGGCAGTGGCTCTTTTGGTGATCATACAATGGATGAACTTGCATTTGGTGCCGGCGCACTTCCCGTCATTGGCACGCCTGAGGAAGTTGCCGCGCAACTCCATGAGGTTCATACATCTGGCGTAGATGGTGTTCTGATGAGCTACCCGGACTATTACAACGACACTGTCAGCTTTGGAAAAGAAGTCGTTCCTAGATTGCGTGCTCTAGGGTCATAAGGACGTACTAGAAACCCGAGACTCTATCCGTAAGAAAACTACAAGGGTGGAATTTCTCTGGATGTCCAGTCGCTCTCATTTTGAATCGCATATCCTAACTTCAGAAGATCTGCCTCACCAAAAGGTCTTCCGATAATCTGAAAGCCTGTTGGAACACCCGAAGAATCAATCGCTCCCGGTATAGAAATCGTCGGAAGGCCGACAAGATTCGCCTGCAGCGTGAAGTGCATGAGCCTTCGCATATCCTTGCCGCGCATTTGACTTCGTCCTTTTTCCAATGTAGGAACCGGATCGAAAGTTGTTGGTGATATTACAGCATCCACATTTCCAAAAATACGATCCCACTCTTGAATCAAAGCTTTCCTAGTCAATAACGAATTAACGATCTCCACATGAGACCTCTTGTTACCCCATTCCAGAAGGGCAGCTAGCGCCGGACCATAATCACTCTTTTTGGTAGGGTAAGTTTCGTGGTGCGAAGCCGCAGCCTCAATACCGCACTGCACTAACCAGGCATCGTGAACGTCTCGCGTTGTCGGGAGAGAAACGGGAAGAACTTTTACCCGATGTTCACGAAGAATCTCAACAGCCGACTCAATAGACCCCACAACGAAAGAGTTGACACCTTCAGAACAAAACCTCGTATCGAAACCGAGGC
>DKAI01000147.1 GCA_002450755.1 Deltaproteobacteria bacterium UBA6930 | reverse complement strand
TTCTTTGGACCAAGGATGGTCATCCCTCGTCGTGTCGCTTCCCTACGGCAGTCCATATACGAATATTTGACACGGCGCCATTGGTGTGGATTTCTTTCCCCGATACGATCAACACCTTTTTCGTCTAGCTCTGCACGGCCAAAGTAACTAGGGATATCCAGAGTGAGGGGAATATATTCGACCTCCGCTCGATAGTTTTTTGCAAGTTTGTAAGTCTCTTCCTGAGCTAGATATGCGTACGGACTTTTGTAATCAAAATAGTGTACAATTTTTTTCATTACAGGATTCCTTCTACTTAAGGGTAACATTATTCACGAAAGAATTTTTATCCCGGAAACAATTTCGAGAAAAGGTTTACAGGTCATGATTAGAGTCGTGAATCGTAGAGAATGAACTTACGGTAGCTAATATTTTGAATATAAAATTGAGACAACAATCGCCACAATACTTGACTTTATAAAAGGAGACTTTATGTCCACAGATCTGGCTTATCAGACTACACGACAATTAGCGGCTGAAATCAAATCGGGAAGGATTTCTAGCAGAGAGCTAGTACAAACACAGTTGAAAAGGATTGATGATTTAGATACTGAAACCAATTTGGTAGTTACTAGAGATGACGAGCGAGTTCTCAGAGATGCAGATGCAGCCGATAAAAAACGGGCGAATGGAGATGTTCTAGGGCCCCTACATGGTGTCGGTATTACTATAAAAGATTCTTTTATGACTGAAGGCATGCGAACTACTTCGGGTGCTCCCGAACTCAGCAAGTTTGTCCCTGAAAGCGACGCTCTACCTGTGGCTCGATACAAAGAAGCCGGCGCAGTAATTCTGGGTAAGACCAATCTTCCATTATATGCGGGTGATGCTCAGAGTTATAATGAAGTCTTCGGCACTTCTTCCAATCCTTGGGATACCTCGAGAACTCCAGGAGGTTCTTCAGGTGGATCCGCTGGTGCCTTGGCATCCGGCTTCACTCCTCTGGAGTTAGGCAGCGATATTGGGGGATCTATTAGAGGACCAGCCACTCACTGCGGTGTTACAGGTCACAAACCGAGCTACGGATTGGTGCCAGCTCTTGGTCAAATTCCTGGTCCTCCGGGCACACTTAGTCAGGCCGATATTGCCGTTGCCGGACCTATGGGGCGCACGGTTGATGACTTGGAAATTGGTCTTGGAATTCTTGCAGGCCCCGACCCATGGAATGCGAAAGCGTATCGGTTGGATTTGAAACCACCTAGATGTTTAAAAACGTCCGAGTATCGCGTTGCAGTTTGGCTTGACGAGGAAAGCTGTCCCATTGAGAAAGATGTTCGAAGACTGATACTTTCTGCTGCAGAGGCTCTACAGGGAGCAGGCGCGCGAGTAAATTTGGAAGCAAGACCTGACTTTACTTTTACTGAAGCGGTATCAGTTTTCGACCGACTCCTAGGAGCTGCAATGTGTGGTGGGTTTAGTCGCCAGCAAATTGAAGACCTTGCGGCCAAGGGCGTTGCTGGAGATTCAGCGTCTGCCAGGACCCTTGCAGCTCAGCACGCATCACAGAGGCATCGCGCATGGCTCTCTTCCAACGAGAAACGGCTTCAACTTCGTGCCAAATGGGAAAGCTTTTTCGAAAATTGGGATGTCGTCCTTATGCCGGCGATGCCCACAGCAGCAATTCCACATGACCATTCCCATCCCATGGTTGAAAGAAGAATATTAGTTGATGGGGTTGAGAGGCCTTATATTGACCAACTTAAATGGGCAGGTTTAGTCGGTGTCGCTTTTTTACCAGCAACTGTGGTCCCCCTTGGTACGAACGAGAATGGACTACCGATTGGTGTTCAGGTGGTAGGACCTTTCCTAGAAGATCTTACAACTTTAGATGTCGCTAGACGTATAGAGTCTAATTTTGGTGGTTTCAAACGGCCGCCAAAGTTTTCTTAAAGCTCTTATGCCGAAACTTTATTTTGAGGATATTTCAGTGGGACTTACTTGGTATGTTGGGGAGTACCTCGTAAAAGCGGACGAGATTATTTCTTTCGCTAAGGTGTGGGATCCATATCCTTTTCATGTAGATGTAGCACTAGCTGATAAATCGGTCTTTGGCGGTCTTACAGCTTCGTCTTGTCATACTGTCGCAATATGTACTCGCCTCTTCCACCGTTTGGAAAATCCCCCCGTTATTCTGGCTATGCTCGGCAAGGATCGTTTGAGGTTTCCTAATCCAGTTCGTCCAAATGATCGGCTTGCTTACCAATCGGAATGCGTGGAAGTTCGAAAATCGTCCAGTAAAAAAAATCGAGGCATTATTAATGTTCGAGATAAATTACTAAATCAAAGAAAAGAAGCGGTGCTAACTCAAGAAGTGTCTCTTCTTATCGCTGGTAAGAGTTAAGAGGCGAGCCAAGAAAGTGCAGCGCCGATAGAAAGCGTGCAATCAGGGGCGATAGATCTATGATATTTTGATTGGTGTGCCCACAGGGCTCCTATTCCAGAAAAGATAGCAAGGAGAATTAAACAACGTCCTATTGGGTCCAAAGTACAGGCTATAAGTCCTGCGGCAATAGCCGATCCGATGGCGGTTCTCGAAGATCTTTGAATAGCAAAAGCACCGGATATAGAAGTATTTGCGAATAAAGAAAAAAACAAGACAAGAGCAGTTTTCTCCCAATCTTTGGGAGATGTACTGCTGATATCGGTCAATATCAAGAGAGTTGCAGCCCAGCCTGCCGCGACATAGATTGATTTCCAAAACGGTCGTGTCTTTAGCCTTCTATGAAAAACCCCGAGTAGAATTATTGGGAGAAGTCTCAGGGTCATCGAAAGCTCACTAAATAAAAGCAAACTAAAAGTCAAAGCTCCCGAACCAAAACACAGTATGCCTAATTTACCTTTATGTCGGAAAATGAATTTCGAGCGTCCTGGTGTATGCAGAGTGTCCCTTGTTAAATCGCGAATTCTATCAAGATTGTAAATACTGAGTGTCCCAAAAAATACGATGCTCAGAGTTGTTAAAGAAGAATCTCTGTTAAAGGATGCATTCGTGGCTAAAAGAAGTGCTAACCCGGTAATTGCGGAAAGAGTGCTGGAGTATGATAAAACTTCCAGAAATGAATATGGCTTTTCTCGTGACGTACGGTCTACTCTGGACCACTCACTTTCACTCTTCTCAAAGATATCAGATTTAAATAAAGCAATTGATATTTTTAAATATATTCTCCGGCCGAGTCGCATCATCCTCCAGTTCGCCATTCCAATTCTATTGGTAATATAGATATACACATTATGAAACAATCTCTTTTTGTCTACGGAACCCTTGAGGTTAGCGAAGTAATTTCATCTTTAATTGGACGAAAAAAGTTATCCTCCACCGCTTTTGCGTTAGATCATTTTAGGTGTCTCTTGAAAGGTCAAGTTTATCCAGGAATGGTTCCATATTTGGGGCGAGTCACATCAGGGCGTTTGTATGTCGATTTGACCGATTCCGATTTTGAAATCCTAGATCATTTTGAAGGCTCTATATACAGGCGGGAGAAGATAAACGTCTATTTACTAAAAGAAGGTGTTTCGACAGCTTCTGCTTATATCCTTAAAAATAAAAATTCTCACCTTATGAGTGATGAGCCGTGGAACCGCCAAGTCTTTATTAACCAGCACCTAAACGACTACCTCGCGAAAATCTAAAATTATTGATTCTTTCAATCACCCTTTTCGATTATCTTAATGAGTCTATAAGGTTAGACGTCTTCTTAAACATTTCCTCCCCCTGAAGTAAAGACGTTGGGTAACAAAGTCGCTGCTCCCGATCGATAGATAATGGATCCTTCGGATCTTGAATTTTCTTTAAGATACGGTTGGAATCGAACTTGTTAGAACTGTCGGCCGAGATAATGATTTGACCGTTAATCCATTCTATGTTTGAGATTCCAATCTCCTCGGCTCGGAGTTTAAGTCGCATTATTCGTTCGAGATTTTTTGTTTCTTCGGGGATAGGCCCAAATCGGTCCATTAATTCGTCATTAAACCGATCGATTTCATGCTCGTTATTCGCACTTGATATTCTCTTGTAAAGAACAAGTCGGTCGTTTATATCCGGTACGTACTCTTCTGGTATTCTAACAGGGATCGGAATTCGTATTTCGGTGTCAGAGGTAGCCTTGGTTTCTTCTCCACGTAACTCGCTTACTGCTTCCTCCAATAAGCCGTTGTAGGTCTCAAAACCTACTGCCTCGAGATTTCCTGACTGCTCTGGCCCCAAAAGGTTTCCAGCTCCTCGGATTTCTAGATCGATTTGCGCAAGCCGAAATCCGCCACCTAGATGATTCAGCTGCCGAAATGCGCCTAGTCGTCTCGTCGCATCCGATGTCAACGTCTCTTCTTCGGGCACTAAAAAATACGCGAATGCCAGCCGATCACTCCTCCCTACTCTACCTCTAAGTTGGTATAGCTGGGCTAAACCCATCGCGTGAGCCCTATCAACGATAATCGTATTTACGTTGGGCAAATCGAGGCCGCTTTCGATGATTGTTGTGCATAATAATATGTCGCCCTCACCTTCATCAAATTTCCGCATTTCATTTTCCAATGCACTTTCACGCATCTTTCCATGCGCGATAATGACCCTGGCTTCAGGTACTAATTTGGAAATAAAAAGCCCAACTGATTCGATTGATTGAACTCGGTTATGAACATAAAATATCTGTCCTCCTCGTTTGATCTCACGGAGTATAATTTCCCTAACCATTCCTGGATCAAAGCGAGAGATCTGTGTTCTGACTGCCAAACGTTTAGGTGGAGCTGTGTTTATAACAGAGAGGTCTCTTATTCCAGTGAGTCCCATTTGTAAGGTTCGCGGGATTGGCGTTGCTGTTAGAGTTAAAACATCTATGGAAGATCGTAAATCCTTAAATTTCTCTTTGTGTGTGACGCCAAAACGGTGTTCCTCGTCAATTATTACAAGACCGAGATCCCGAAATTGGATATCTTTTTGGAGCAGTCGGTGTGTCCCAACAACGATATCAACGTTGCCCGAAATCAATCCCTCAATTGTATATTTATTTTCTTTGTCAGTACGGAATCTGGAGAGAGACTCGATACGTGTTGGGTAATCAGAAAAACGCTTTTCAAATGTTTGAATATGTTGTTGACATAAAAGCGTTGTCGGTACGAGGATAGCAACTTGTTTCCCATCCATAACCGCTCGAAAGGCAGCCCGTAAGGCTACTTCGGTCTTTCCGTAACCGACGTCTCCGCAAATTAACCGGTCCATCGGTTGGGCTAGAGCCATATCGTTAAGAGTTTCTTCAATTGCTCTTGCCTGATCAGGAGTTTCTTCATATTCAAACCCTGAATCGAAGTTGTCTTGAAATGAATCCCTTTTAGAAAATTGGAAACCTTGTGCGATTTTTCTCTGAGCTTGTAGTTTGAGCAGATCTTTCGCTAATCGAAGAACGGAAGCTTTTACCGAACGTTTAGTCTTCTCCCATGTTATTCCTCCTAGTCGATCCACTTTCGGTGTCTGAGACTCCGAGCCTAGATATTTTTGTATTGCACCAAGACGATGAGCCGGAACAAACAGACGATCTCCGTCTTGATATTCCAAGCGCAGAAATTCACCTTTATTCGTTCCTAAGGTCAACGATACAAGTCCACGATAAACGCCGATCCCGTGTTCAGGGTGTACTAAAAATTCACCAGATTTTAAATCTTTTAGCTCACTTCCGTCATTCTGAGAGAACTCTGTACTCATTCGCTTGGCTTTTTGACGGATCCCGAAAAGTTCTTCCTCCGTTACAACTACTAACCTCATTTCAGTAAAGGCGAATCCCATAGAAAGAGTTGCTACCCTGATTTCTAGGTTTTCTTTACCCCAATTGTAGTAGGGAGCAGATTCTCGAATTGGTTCAACGTCTAAATCGTAATTTCTTAATAAGTTTGCCAATCGAGAAGCACCTGACAAACTTCCTGAAGTTAAAACTACTTTAAACCCTTTGGAGTTCCATTCTTCGATTGATTTCACTAGCGGACTTAAGGCACTATCGAATTTTCGGGATACCTTAAGAGCCAAAGAAAGATCTTCATGCGTCTCGCATTTTAGGTCGAGAGAGATACGTTGGGCTTTTCTGATTCCCAATAGATCGAGAACAATTGGATTATATTTTCTAAGAAGTTCTAGAAGTTGATCCTTTTCTAAAAATATCGACTGCGGTTCCGCTATCAGCCGGAGGGAGTTTTTGGCTGTCTCATAATTTTCACCGATTTGTTGATAAAACTCTTCAAGATGAGTTTCTGATTCCGAACTATTGACCCACAGCACTTGAGCGGCCGAAGGAAAATAATCAAAGAAGGTCTCCATATTAGGTTGGATCAACGATGCGAGAGATTCAGCTCCAGCCGGAAGGTGCCCCCGCAACAAAGAGTCAATGAATTTATTTGTAGTGTTTTGAGATACATTGAGAGAGTCACCTAGTTTTCTGATCTCTTCACCTCTGTGTACTATTGTCTCTCGATTAAAAAGTATCTCGCGTGCAGGAGAAATGGTTACGGTACGGACAGAAAGTTCGGAACGCTGACTGGACGGGTCCATTTCTCGGATAGATTCTAATTCGTCTCCATAAAATTCTAGCCGAATGGGTTTTCTTCTATGGGGAGGGAAGATATCTACGATTCCTCCTCGAACGGACAGTTCACCTATATCTTCAACTGCAGTTTGCCTCGTGTAGCCTGTTGAGACGAGTTTGAACACAAGTTCATCTCGATCTATGTAATCTCCCACATTAAGTGTCTCAGTAAACCGGTCTAACGTTTTTCGCTCAGGAACTTTTAGACTTAATGCAGTAATACTAGTTACTACAATTGGCCCGGCTAGATCGGGTTCATTCGTCCAAGAAAGAAGCTTGTGCAGCACCTCCATTCTCGAGGCCGTTGTTAGTATTTCCGGAGAGAAGCGATCGTAGGGTTCGGTTTCATGAGTAGAAAAAACCCTTAACGGCGATTCGCCAGCACTGCTTGTGGTCTTTAAACCAAGAAAAGACCGAAGATCTTCGCCAAAGATTTCAGCATCCTTTTCTGTGGGCAACACAACTAAGATTGGAATCGAAGGGTATTGAAAATTCAGCAAGGCAGTAAAAAGACTTCGGGAAGAACCGTTCAAGCCCACAACGGATCTTTCACTGTCTGCACTTATCAGTTCCACAAGTCTTTTCTTGAAAGATGGAGGAAGATGGCTGGGTATGGTTGCTGGAGTCAGTTTGTTCTCCTTTTTTCGTGAAGCAACGCCAAAAGCCCGACCTCACTTCAGAAGTGGGGTCGGGTACATCGATGAGGGTAGCGCCTGCGTGGCCACGGAACCTTGGAACGGGTTTCTAAATCTCCGAAAGTGTTCTTTCGCTATCTATTTCGTTTTTCCTATTGGAGGCTACTCCTACAGCTAGACAGCGCCGCCTAGACCTCCTAACCTTGTCGCCCCTGCAGAAGGATTCCGCCTCTACTCGTTGGCTGTTTAGTCGAACGCTTCGAGGTAGGAAGGCTTAAATTTGGAGAGATTCGTGGCAGTTGAGCTTCTTTGTAGAAAAGTTGGTATGTCTCGCTATTACAGTGAATCGGGAGAGTCTGTGCCGGTCACTGTTCTCGAGGCTGGCCCTAATGTCGTGATTCAGAAGAAGACCGTTGAAAGAGACGGCTATAGCGCGATTCAACTCGGCTTTTCAGAACGTAGAACGACGGGCCGTCACATGGCAAAGAGCGCCAAGGGACATTTTGAAAAGGCCGGTACGACCGCGAAACGATTTCTTAAGGAGTGCAGGGTCACCGAAGAGGACTTGGATGGTCTAGAGGTAGGTCAAGCGATTACGGTGGAGGTTTTTTCACCCGGTCAAAAGGTCGATGCAGTAGGTACTTCTCGCGGCCGCGGTACCGCTGGAACCGTAAAACGACATAATTTTGCCGTAAAGCGGAGAACTCACGGAACACACGAGGCCTTTCGCCATGGTGGATCCATTGGAGCTGGAGCCTACCCAGGCAAAGTCATAAAAGGAATGGGCATGTTTGGCCGCTATGGTGCCGAAAGGGTGACCGTCAGGAATCTCGAGGTTGTTGCAATCGAGGCCGAGCAAAATCTCCTCCTGGTGCGTGGTGCTGTTCCTGGTCACCCAAATGGTTTGATTACCCTTAGGCCTGCAGTGGCAGCCCACTGAACTACGTTCGTAAAGACTCCTTTCATCAGAGAGCCAAGCGCGAGGGGTATCGATCTCGCGCAGCCTATAAGCTTTTAGAAATTCAAAAAGGGCGAAAACTCCTACGCAGAGGACAAGTCGTTCTCGACTTAGGTTGCTGGCCTGGTGGCTGGTTGCAGGTCGCTGGGAAACTAGTAGGCCGGGAGGGATGTGTCGTCGGGGTTGATCTCCAGGAGCTTACCCCCTCTTTAGAAATGCCCAATGTGAAGTCCATCGTGGGCGACTTTACAGATGATCTAGTGATCAGATCTGCAATGGACGCACTTGGCAGAAAGGCCGAAGTTGTTTTGTCGGATGCTGCTCCAAAAACTACCGGTATTAAAGCAACGGATCGGGCGAAGGAAGAAACACTTCTGCAGTCAGTTGTCTCGACGTTGCCAAATGTCCTTGACAAAGGTGGTGATTTTTTAATGAAGCTTCTGGACTGCCCGGAAGCTCAAAATATTTCAAATGATTTACGAACAAGCTTTGATCGGACTACTGGTATTGGTCTTAAGGCGACCCGAAAAGGTTCGAAAGAACGATACTTTCTGGCACGCGGATATCGAGGTTAATCGATCGGTATAACTTCATTTTTGCTAATAAAAAGTTTTTGACCAAGCAGAATCGCTCTCTAAATCACTTCGGCTCTTAAATCAATTTCATTTACACCGGTGATACGTACTGACGCAAATTGACCGATTTTGAGAGATGATCCCGCTACATGTACGACCCCATCAATTTCGGGTGCTTGGGAAGAAAGTCTCCCAATTCCCAATGAAGGATTTATTAAAGAGTCTAAAAGGACTCGATCTTCTTTACCAATTTGATCGGTTTGTTTTTCCTTCATTATTTCTCTCTGCACCTTTATCAAATTTTTGTACCGTTCACGAGAAATTTTCCTAGGTACCTTTTTGGATAGTTCGATTGCTTTTGTATTTTCCTCATCTGAGTAACGAAATACGCCAAGTTTGTCGAATTGCATTTCTTTGACGAAAGAGACAAGTTCGTCATAGTCCGCATCCGTTTCTCCTGGAAAACCGACTATTACTGTCGTACGTAACGTGAGTCCGTTTATGCTCGCTCTAAGCCTATTTACTAATTTTCTCTGTAGATCGGCAGTTGTTCCTCGACGCATTGCTTTCAAAATTCTGTCGCTCCCATGTTGAAGAGGAACATCGACATAAGGGAGAACACGTTGTCCTGAAGAGAGAATTTCTATTAGCTCGTTAGTTACGGCCGAGGGGTAGACATAAAGGAGGCGGATCCAGTCAACCGAAGATACTTGATCAAGCGCGTGCAGAAGTTGATGAAGTTTTGGACGACCTTTACCTGGAATTGAACTAAGATCCTTGCCCCAAGATGTAGAATCTTGGGCCACTAAGTTCAATTCGCGTACTCCTGACTCCCCAAGTTGTTCGGCTTCTTTTACAACTGACTCTAAAGTTCGACTTTGGAATGAGCCGCGAATTCCAGGTATCGCGCAGAATGCACAAACACGATCGCAACCCTCGGCAATTTTTATGTAGGCACTATGTCCTGCACCTAATAGGATTCGAGGTGTCCGGTCGTCGTATAGATGAGTAGATCCGGACTCTACATAAATCCCTCGATTAGTTTCGGAATCTGCTTGGTCAAGAATATCTGCAATTCCCCGAAATGCAGACGTTCCGATAAAGATGTCTACCTCCGGGAGTTCCTTAGCCAGTTCTTTGCCGTACCGCTGAGGTAGGCAACCAGCTACCACGAGGGATTTGAGGGTTCCTTTCTCTCGTAAGTCGGCGACTTCGAGAATTGCCTCGATCGATTCCTCTCTCGCACTCCCTATGAAGGAGCACGTATTTATGACGGCAATGGTGGCATCACTTAATTCTTCGGCAATGCCATATCCGGACTCCGCTAGGCACCCGAGCATTACTTCCGTATCCAGCTGATTTTTTGGGCACCCGAGCGAGCGAAAATAAACGGAGCCCTTGAAGTCTCGTTTTGTCTGAGAACTTGAGGAATTCATGGCGTATGAAGGTACAGTGCGAGTACCTTCGGGTCGATGGATGCTTCACATAGGAGGATATGAAATGGGTGAAAGGCCTTTTAGAGTGTTAGGAATCCAACAAATCGCTGTAGGAAGTACCGACAAGGCTGCTCTTCGCGAACTCTGGGTCGATATCTTGGGTCTAACGCTCACGGGCAATTTTAGAAGCGAATCTGAGAATGTTGACGAGGATATTGCGGTGGTAGGCCACGGTCCACTTGGGATAGAAGTGGATCTCATGGAGCCGATCGATCCCGAGGGTCGGCCGAAAGTCCACGATCCGGCATTGAATCATGTCGGTCTTTGGCTGGATGACTTGAGAGCTGCAGTCGACTGGCTCACGGCCAGCGGTGTAAGATTTACCCCAGGAGGGATCAGAAAGGGCGCAGCAGGTTTTGATGTTTGTTTTATCCATCCTAAAGGGAATGACTCTGCCCCTATCGGAGGCCAAGGAGTGCTCATCGAATTGGTGCAAGCCCCGGATGAGGTAATTGCGGCCCTGAGCACCAATTCATCTAACGAAACTAAATCGTAAGGTAGGTATATTCGCTCCGTGCGTCTTTGCGGTAACGTCTCTACACTCAAGTAGTCCCGAGCAAGCACCCGGTTTGTGGGTGTGAGCTGGCATTGTGCACGGGGCAGCTTTTAACGTGCTAATAGAGAAACGGATATTACGAATGGCTCTCGAGATCTTACGCGATCCGCGACTTTCGGATGTGGAATGGAAGGACCTTTGCGACCTCAGCAAACGTGAGGTTTTTTCTGAGGTTTTAGTTTACTTACCCTGGTTAATAGGATCCCTAGTACTTGCCTATTTAGGGTGGTATGTAATTGCTCTGGGTGCGTCGTTCATGTTTTTCCTCTGCGGGTTGAGGCAAGTGCATGGTGCGTTTCATTATGCGTGCGGAGTTTCTCCTAGATCTCACGAATGGCTGATGTTCGTGTTAAGCCCACTCATGATGAGCGCGATGCACGCGGTTCAATTCAACCATCTCAGACACCACAGGCACTGTATGGATGAAGAGGATGTCGAGGCGAAAAGTGCGCTTATGCCCGGTTGGAAGGCTCTAATTACTGGCCCGCAATTCCCCGTGCTCCTGCATTATACGGCTTTAACTCGCGGAAACTTAAGGGTACGTCGTTGGATATATTTCGAACTTCTTGCGATGCTCGGAATGGTAATTCTAGCCTTTGGCATACTTGACGTTGCTTTTCTTAAATATCACGTCATTGCTATGACCGTAGGACAATGCTTCTCCGCTTTTTTTGCAGTTTGGACCGTGCATCATGACTGCGATCGGTCTCATTTTATCGCGCGAACAATCAGGAATCCTCTCAAGTCTTTTGTGACCTACGACATGTTTTACCATGTCGAACATCACCTATTCCCCACCGTTCCAACTTGCAAGCTAGGGGAACTTTCTTCTCGATTAGACGCTGTTGCGCCTGAGTTACGTAATAAATTGGTTTTTTAGATGTATCTGATGCTCGTTCTTTCCCTAGTAACAATTTCGTTTATATGGGGGATGACATTGGATTACAGCGACATTTTAGAACAAACACAGATTTTCTTAGGTCTTCAGGTAGCATCTTTTTCTGGAGCTCTCTCCGGATCGGTTTTGGTAGCACGAAATTATCGCAATGTATTTGCTTGGTTCCTTTTTTTAGCTCTAGCTTTAGTGGCATGGAGACTTGCGTATTTTCCTATCATGGTCTTTTCAGGCCATGTGGCAAGCATAGGAGAATGGATTCAGTTTAGTCTTTACCTCCCAACGTTTGTTTATCCGGTGTTTTTATGTTCGGTTTTATTTTTACATCTCCTCTCTGCAAGAGCATTGATTAAATTGTTCCATAGACCGAACTGGCTATTCACCGGAGCAATTATTCCCGCTTTTGCCGTGGCTTTTTCTGTTTCTTTTTCCGATTCGCGAGACTGGACTTGGTCACCCGATTCAAATATTCAAACAATTGGAGAAATACCTAAACCCCGCGCTGCAGAACGAAACCCCTATCTGTCCGCACTGAGTGATTCTCGTTATGGAATTCGTCAGCGGGTGATGCTTGTTGCGGCAGGAGTTACGTATGAGACGATACCTCCGTCACCATGGGCAACCAGCGTAAAGGCAGTGCTAGAGGGGCTCTTTGCTCAAAATCCAATCGCGTCAACGCATGATCGAGTTTTCGAACACTACCAGGCATATCACAGTGCACATTCTTTTATTAGATGTCCGGACTTTGGGGAGTGCCTCCTTGCATCTTCTTCGGCTAAAAATGCTAATGGTAGAGATAGGTCGGCTAACAACGAGGGATCAGAAGAGAAAACTAATGACCACTAATAAGCTCGCTGCCCCGAGGTTTTGATGACCTCCTTACTCGTTGCGGGTGGTAGCGGAGAATTGGGAAGTCGGTCCGTAGCGTGGTGCCAGTCTAACCTTCCCGATATTGTTTGCGTTTCGGGTTCACGGACGTCAATTTCCACACGTGACAGTATCCGTCTAAATATTCATGACACGAGGAAATTGACCGAGGTTCTTAAAAATTTTGATATCTTTTTGAATGCGGTAGGTCCCTATGATTACGATCCGACCAATATAATCAAAGCCTGCAATACAGCTAGGTGCCACTATACAGATCTGGCAGAGCTCCCTGAATATTTACATAAAGTCAAGTATGTAAGTGATCAAATGGAGTGCCCTCGAGTTGCGATAATTCCGGGGTGTTCAACGACTCCTGGACTAGTAAATGTACTTTCAGGGTACTTCTCAGAGTTTTCAGACTTGGATTGTTTAGAAGCTTGGCTTTCCATCGGTACAAGGAATCCAACAAGTAACGGTCTGGTGTATGGATTATTGCGTCCCATGGGTCGGGAATTGGCCGATGGACAACTTTGCTTTAGTAAAATTCATCGTAATGAAGGACGGCTCTACGGTCGGTACCCCTTTTCTGCAACTTCCCATTTGCGCCGCGTTGATGGTTCTGATGTAGAAGTAAAGTTTTTCGTAGGTTTTGATTCCCGACTAGCGGTTCGTTGTTTTTGCGCGACCTCTAAACTTTGGTCGATGTTAACCGACCGTTCCCTTGGCGTGGCATCAAAATTTCTGAGTATCACGGGAAACGTCTTTCGACTGTTCGGGAAAGAAAAAGGTATATTAGAACTGCTTGTTAAAGATCGATCAGACAGGGTTCTCTCCAGACTCGAGGTGGTTGCAGAAAGAAATGGTCTCTCAGTTCCTTGTCAACCACCTCTATGGCTCGTAGCAGAGCATGAATTTACTGGTGCTCTTAAACCTGGTTTTTGGGGCCTCGAGGATGTTATTACACCTCAGTCAGCTATTCGTTGGCTTCGGCGGTCGGGCTGTAAGATTAGGCTAGATGGCGAGGATCTTTTCTAAGGTAACCTAGAGAAGTACTTTATTTAAGGAGATCTGATTGTCTGCCCCAGTAGCTTTAATTACAGGAGCGAGTCGCGGTATTGGTAAGCGAATCGCGATTGATCTGGCGGAATCGGGATATGACCTAGTTCTTACTGCCCGTTCGTCAAAAACAACCCCCGGTCGTTTGCCTGGAACTTTGGAAGATACGGCTACACAGGTGGAAAATTGGGGTCGAAAGGCTTTGGTATCTCCTTTGGATGTTCGAGACGAATGTGCGATAGCGAGCCTAGCCAAACAAGTTGACAAAGTATTTGGGCGCTGTGACCTCTTGGTAAACAATGCTGCGTTGGCCCCCCCGAAGCCTGCGCTTAAAGATAGTACTAAGCGATGGCGAATGGCTATTGACGCGAACATCAATGGACCTTTTTACATTTCCTACTATTTCGTCCCGTTGCTTGAAAAAAATGGATTAGGTCGGATTGTTAACATCTCATCTCAAGCGGCGACGATGCCCGATTTCCAGCGTATTAGTTATACAACTACAAAAGCAGCTCTTGAGGGTATGACCCGTGCGATGGCGTTTGATCTTAAGGGGTCGGTTGCGGTCAACTGCATTCGTTTAGAGATTCCCGTCTGGACCGAAGGCTTTGCCGCGACGCTCCCACCAGAATCGGCACTTGGGTTCGAGCACCCAGTAATTATGTCAGATGCAGTGCGATGGCTTGCGGAGAGCCCGATTACTTTTACGGGAAGAGTTCTTACAATCGGTGACCTTCGCGCGCGGGGTGCTGTTAGGCCCTTTACTCCTGCGTCAATAAAAGATTTATAAAGGTAGAATCCAGTGAAAATCTTGTGCAAATGGTTTGTTAGAGAGAGAGCTTGCCGTCCCTGGTGGATAAATCTTCTCTTCTTATTCTGTATTTTTATGACTTTTGTTTACTGCCCATGGGATTTATTTATAAAACCGACTTCTAACGATGAGGAAGTTTGGTTTGGTGTGATGTTTTACGGTAGTACAGCCAAGATACTTGCAGTGCCTCATTGGATTATTTACGTGATGGGATATTTAGGTTTTAAAAGAATGTCCACTTGGATGTGGCCATGGTCAGCGGTATACGTGTTGCAAGTAGCAGTATCTTTTTTAGTGTGGCCAATACTGTACAAGTCAGGCTCCGATCGGTTCGTATATGCTTTGCTTGGAGGAGGCTTTTTCCTTTGTTTGTCATTCTTTCTCTGGAAGTCTAGGAAACTTTTTCAAAGTAAATCAATGAGCACACGAGAGCGTTATGGAGACTGGGCTCTAGTTACAGGAGCATCATCGGGTATAGGTAAGTGTTTTTCAACAGCACTGGCCAAGAGAGGACATAATGTCGTTCTAGTAGCTCGACGTAAAAAACG
>DKAI01000028.1 GCA_002450755.1 Deltaproteobacteria bacterium UBA6930 | reverse complement strand
GGGATGCTCATGCATCATATCGGGCTGGGTGCGCCTTTTATTGGAGCAGGGATCCTGATGGCATTGGCCGCGTGCCTGCTTTGGAAATGGAGGCTTAAAATCGTCCCCGCTTAGGAACGAAAACGAGAGGTATCTGGAGAAAGTTCTAGCGTCTCGGCCAGACTTGGGTGAATGGCAACAGCCCTGGCGAAGAGCACCTTCTCGGTCTCTTCTCTATGAGGGTCGGGTAGGCAGCAATCCACTGGGCAAACCGCTGCACATTGCTCCTCGTCGTGAAACCCGACGCATTCGCTGCACAAGTTAGGATCTATAACAAAGGTCGATTCCCCTTCGGAGATTGCCTCGTTAGGACATTCGGGCTCACAGACGCCACAATTGATACAATCATCGGTAATCATCGTCGCCACGACCCGACAATAAAAAAGACCCTTGCAAACGTCAAAGCCTTCGTGAAGAAAGACACTTTTGCTTGACCATCATCTCGGGTTCTATATGGTCGTACAAAAGCCTAAGAGGAGTGATCGATATGGATAGAGAAAGTTTAGAGGTCGATGTCTTATACGTAGGGGCGGGTCCCGCAACTTTGGCCTCGGCGCTTCATTTAAGCCAGGAAGTTAAAAGGCTTGGGCTCGATCAACCTTCAATCCTTGTAATCGAGAAAGCTGCCGAGATAGGTGACCACATGCTTTCTGGCGCCGTAATGAACCCAAAAGCAATTCAGGAGTTGATTCCTGACTTTATAGAGCAAGGCTTCCCGACCGAATACATCTGTGACAAAGACATGACATACTTCTTTTCTCCCAAACGAAAATTACGATCGCCAATCAATCCCCCATTTTTCAAAAAAAAGGGTTACCACGTAATATCACTTAGTAACGTCGCCAAATGGCTCGCTAGCCGATGTGAAGAAGCTGGCATCGACATCTATCCGGGGTTTGCTGGAGACAAACTACTTACCAAAGATGGGCATGTACTCGGAGTTCGCACTGGAGATATGGGCGTGAGCAAGGAAGGGAGGGCGAAAGACACCTTCCAACCAGGAATGGACATTCTTGCAAAGGTAACTGTGCTTGGAGAAGGCGTTCGTGGGACACTTACTAAGCAACTGTTAGAGGAGTTTGATCTTCATGGTGAGAACCCACAAGTCTACGAAACCGGTATCAAGGAGATTTGGCGAGTAAAGCCGGAAAAGCATATGCCTGGAAGGGTCATTCACGGAATAGTACCCCACGAACTCGTTAATTCTTTTGGGGGCATGTGGCTCTACGATATGAAAGACAACCTTGTCTCATACGGGTTTGTCTCTGCTCTAGACTCCGCTAACCCATATCACGACCCGCATTTAACCGCGCAGAGATTCAAAACTCATCCCTTTATGAGAGACCTTTTAGAGGGGGCCGAGCTGGTTCGATATGGAGCAAAAGCCATTCCAATAGGAGGACTCTATTCTCAACCTAAGCTTTATGCCAACGGCGCACTGATTATCGGCGATTCTGCAGGGTTCTGTAATGCGGAACGTCTGGCTGGCGTTCATATGGCGATGAAATCTGGGATGATGGCAGGAGAAACTATCGTCGATGCACTAAAAAACGACGACTTTACAACTACGACCCTTGGAGGGTATACAGAGCGATACCGGAACAGTTGGGCCTTTGAAGAGCACTACAAAGCAAGGAATTTTCACGGTTCGTTTTCAATGGGCCTGCCTTTCTTCTTCCTTAATGAGCCCTTCCGCCTGTTCTTAACAGATGGTTCCGGGTTAAAGGATCGCATCCGATTTCAAGCAGGCCACAGTCACTACAAGAAACTAAAGGAGCTTCCTCCTGAGAAGCGCTCGAAAGCCGAGTTTGACTTTGACGGGGTGTTAACATTCTCGAAGGAGCATCTGGTCGGATTTAGCGGTACTCAACATGAAGCTGATCAGCCATCCCACCTAGTCGTAGCGAATACGGATCTCTGCACCGAGGTCTGCACCGAAGAGTACGGAAATCCATGTGAATCCTTTTGCCCCGCGGCCGTATACGAGATGCTCAAAGACCCCGACCGTCCCGGGAAAAAGAAACTATTCATCCATCATGAGAACTGCGTGCATTGCAAGACGTGTGATATTGCAGACCCTTATCAAGTTATTACTTGGACTCCTCCAGAAGGTGGTGAGGGGCCCGACTACACAAACATGTAGAAGTCCATTCTACGGTTGCGTAAGGGCGTCGCGGATGTCTTTTAACGTAGCCTCGTCGGTGGCCGTAATCAGATGATCACTCTTTTGAGATATTTCTAGTGGGAAGTCTCCCGACTTTGTTGCTGCTATTGCCCCAGCTGCCAAGGTAATAGGTAAGCCAACCCGCCCTCTGATGCTCACCCCTTCCGCACTTGGGCTCATTCGCAAACCAGCAACAACGCCTGGCACCAACGGCGCGACAGAAATTGCACCACCGCTTCCAAAAGTAGGCTCGTACCCCTTCTCGCTAAGGGCGGTGCGAACAGAATCAGGAACATACTGAGAGACAAAGATGCCTCGTCCTTTTGAATTCACGCGCGCCAATCGAGGAGCACCGGTCGCTTCTTGTATTTTTGGAGGTCCCTCAGAGCTCACGTAAAATATCAGATGCTCTCTCGGTAAAGAAACGATGGATACAGAGTACCTGCCTTCCTTCACTAAACCTAAATTAGTCGAGTAAGGCCCCTCACCTCCAAGATAGCCATGGAAGGTTCCATCAATAGGGTCCAAGACAATTGTCTCTTCCCCTTGTTCCGAAAAGCTGGAAACGGAAGATGTATCTTCTTCGGCCAAAAGTTGGGCGGAAGAAAATCTTTCTCGAAGAGAAAGTAATATAACTTCCTGCGTCTCCGAGTCCGCAAGGGTCATCGCCGCCTTCACAGGGCTGATTTCTCTTAGCTTTGGCACATTGGTAGCAGTTCCCTCTAAACTACGTGCGAGTGCAGAAGCTCTCAGAACTGCTGGAATACCTACCTGCAAAAATTCAGGACCAGAAATCATACCGTAACCGAATACCACCTTTAATCCGAATTTAACTTGTCTTGGTGCTTAACATTTCGTCCATCTGTCCAATAGATCACTTCTTCCGCAATATTTGTCGCGTGGTCAGCAATTCTCTCTAAGTGTTTAGCAATGAGTATAATATCCACTCCCTGGCTACTAATTTCAGGGTGCTTCATTAACGTTTTTACAGTTTCTGCTACAACAATGTCCTGATCCGCATCGATTAAATCATCTTCTGCGAGGATCATTTCCGCACGGTCAGAGTCACTCTCACTAAAGCTATCCAGTGAACGTTGAAGAAGTCTTTGGGACTGAACCGAAAGATCTTCTAATTTTGAGGGAAACACTACATCTTCTTTTTCTATTAATCGCACCGCACACTTTGCAATATTTCTTGCCAAATCACCAACGCGTTCTAGATCAGTCGCCATCATCTTGATCGAGATCACCTGGCGCAGATCGTCCGCTACTGGTGCTTGAAGAGCGAGAGCGCGCAAAACCATTTCATCGATAATTACATCCGCTCTATCGATTTCCAAATCATCCTTTGGAACTTCCGATGCAAGAGAAGCGTTGTGATCAAAAACCGAAGCCATCGACTTTGCAACAATAGCCTCAGCCATCCGGCCCATTTTAAGTACTTGCTGCCTAAGATCTCGGATAAAAGGTTCAACTATACGCGTCATAAAATTCGCTCCTCGCTTTAACCAAAGCGCCCAGTTATATAGTCTTGAGTCATTTCATGATTTGGATCGGTGAAGACATTCCCCGTTTCTCCTTCTTCAATTAATACACCGAGATGAAAAAATGCTGTTCGTTGAGAAACTCTAGCGGCCTGTTGCATCGAATGGGTAACAATAACAATCGTGAAATTTTCTCTAAGTTGCGACATTAACTCTTCGATTTTCGCAGTTGCTACCGGATCAAGCGCAGAACATGGCTCATCCATTAGGATTACTTCCGGATCAACCGCAATCGCTCTAGCAATACAAAGTCGTTGCTGTTGCCCACCCGACAGACCTGTTCCTGGGTCCCGCATACGGTCTTTGACTTCACCAAAAAGTCCCGCTCGCTCAAGACTCTTGACAACAATCGCTTCTAAATCTTCTCTATGCTCGGCCAAGCCGTGGATCGAAGGGCCGTAAGCAACATTGTCGAATATTGATTTAGGAAAAGGATTGGGTTTCTGAAAGACCATTCCTACCCGCGCCCGAAGTTGTACCGGATCGACGTTTCGGTCATAGATATCCTCACCATCGATTGTAATCTTTCCTTCGACGCGACACGATTCGATAACATCGTTCATTCGATTTAGACATCTTAGATACGTAGATTTTCCACAACCCGATGGTCCAATTAATGCAGTCACTCTTTTGGCCGCAATATCGAGGTTCACATCAAAGATGGCTTGATTTTCATCGTAGAACACGTTCAAGTCTCTCGTGGTTATCTTATTCAAGAGTTGAGTTTTCACGCGCGGTATCTCCTACCATCTTTTCTCGAAACGGTTGCGCAATAAAACCGCGGCGAGATTCATTAGTATAAGAAATACCAATAGCACCATGATGGCTGCCGAGGTTTTCTCTACGAAAGCTCTCTCTGGACTATCTGCCCAAAGATAGACCTGTACAGGAAGAACCGTTGAAGCGGTCATCGGACCATCTGGAACATCAACAATAAATGCCACCATTCCTATCATTAGTAGAGGAGCGGTCTCACCCAAAGCTCTCGCCATGCCAATAATTGTACCTGTTAGAACACCTGGCATGGCAAGCGGCAAAACATGATGTAGCACCACCTGCAGCGGAGAAGCCCCCATTCCCATGGCGGCTTCGGTAATAGAAGGAGGAACAGCTGCAATGGAAGAACGAGCAGCAATGATTACTGTAGGAAGCGTCATAAGGGCTAGCACCATTCCGCCTACAAGGGGAGCGGAGCGAGGAAAGCCAAAAAAGTTTAAGAACACAGCTAGACCTAGAAGACCAAAAACAATTGAAGGGACCGCTGCGAGGTTATTTATATTCACCTCGATGAAATCGTTCAATTTATTCTTCTTAGCAAATACTTCTAAGTAGATCGCCGCTGCCACACCAATCGGAAAACACAGCATTAGGGTTATTAAAATGGTCCACATCGAACCTACGAGTGCACCCCAGATTCCGGCCAACTCAGGATTTCTGCTATCTCCATTGCTAAAGAACCGATGATTAAAGACTCGAGAAATTCTTCCCTGTGCCAACCACATGTCTACCCAGGAAATTTGTTTATCGCTAAGAATGCGATCGGATTCTGGAACCTCGCGAGGAATCGCTCCTTTCAAAAGCATGTCCGCATCATCGGACAGAGGAATTGATAATTTCGATTTTTTCCCAAGTGCGGTCAAATCGCCAAGAAGTATGGTACGTAGTTCAAAAGATGCGCCGGACGAAACAAGCGCAAAGAGTGCTCTTCTTTCTTTTCTATTTAACTTGTCGGTAGTAGTAGAGAGAATCGCACTCTTAACGAGAAGGTTGAAGTTTGCGTTTCTCAATTCTGGATCATTTTCTGGGTCAATATCAAACCTTTCCGGATCAAAATCAAACTCCAGAGCGATTTCATGCTGATGAAATGCCTTGTATCCCCTCAGCGTAATAGTCGCGAGAAGCAATACCAGAACACTCAGCGCAAAAAGAATTGCGGAGAGTCCTAATCTTCGAAAATTACGTTCCGAACGATGGCGTTTTTGGCGCTGACTCTCTCCATTCTTGCTTTCCTCTATCCCGTAACTATTCATATTGCTCTCGATACTTTCGTACCACTCTGAGAGCGATGACATTAAGGACAAGAGTGACCAAGAATAACGTTAGGCCTAACGCGAAGGCAGCTAACGTTTTAGCGCTATCAAACTCCTGGTCTCCCACTAGCAACGTAACAATTTGAACGGTCACAGTAGTGACGGCTTCAAGGGGATTAGCGGTTAGATTGGCAGCTAGGCCTGCCGCCATCACGACGATCATAGTTTCACCGATCGCTCGAGAAACCGCCAAAAGGACGGAACCAACTATCCCAGGCAGCGCCGCTGGCAGAACCACTCTACGAATAGTTTCCGAACGCGTAGCACCCAAGCCAAGAGAACCCTCTCTTAGCGCATTAGGAACGGCATTAATTACATCATCGGAAAGTGACGACACAAAGGGGATAATCATGATTCCCATCACTAGGCCTGCAGCAAGTGCACTTTCTGAAGCCACATCGAGCCCCAAACCGACCCCTAGAACCCTGATCCAGGGAGCAACTGTAAGGGCTGCGAAGAATCCGTATACAACGGTTGGAATTCCAGCCAAGATCTCCAACAGCGGTTTTACTATCGCTCGAACAGTGGGCTTCGCATATTCGGACAAATAAACCGCTGAAAAAAGGCCAACGGGTACTGCAACAAACATGGCAATAATCATTATAAGCAAGGTACCCGTAAAAACTGGTACCGCTCCGAAGGCCCCTGAAGAACCTACTTGGTCTTCTCTCAGGGCAATTTGTGGACTCCACTGAAGTCCGAAGAGAAATTCGCTCCAAGACACTAAAGAAAAGAAACGAATAGACTCGAAAATAAGTGAAAGAATAATTCCTAGAGTGACAAAAACAGCCGCCGCCGCACAAGCACCCAAGATCAACTTAGCCACATTCTCCGCGAAGGGGCGGGCTCGTAAACTCACTCTAACGAAGCTGACCGACCGGAAAAGAGCAACAGAGGCCCCAAACGCAGTCGCTACCCATCCCGCAATCGATCCATTCAAATACCAGCTTTGCATAGCCAGTGAGGCAGATGCCATAGCTGGATCGGGATTCATTAAAATGGAATTCCCCGATGCCAAATCTTTCACGTCTTTCACCCATTCTGCTAGTAATTCTCCGCCGGCAGAGTGTATAGATAAAGGGGCTATACCCTTGAGGAGTTGATTAATAATTAGATACTCGCAAAGGTTCCAGACCAGCAAAACGGCGGCGCCAACCCCGGCAGTCCAGATAAGAACATAAAGACCATATTGATGTGGCCTCGAATGAAGCGGCTCCCCCTCCTTCTTAGAAATCATCCGAGCCTTATTCCTCCCTGCAAGGTAAGCGAGGACCAGAAAGAGAGGTATGCCGATGTAAGGGGCGATTACTGTCACGTTAGTACTTTGTCTAAGACAATAAATGTTAAAGGGACGACTTTGATAATAGCATGGTCGCCCCTGTCCTTCAGTGTAGACATTCTACATTCGAAGCAAGGCTAGAGTGGATCCATCATTGCGAATTTTTATTCGGTCTTTCTCAGAGAGGGGAATCAACCCACGGTCTGACAAGTAACCTTCAGCGCCAGCCGCACCTTCGCTAGTGAATTCAGCGAGGAACTCCTTGATTCCAGGTACTTTGCCAACATGAGACTTTTTAACGTAGAAATAGAGGGAACGAGACACTCCGTACTTACCACTTGCAATGTTGTCAAAGGTCGGCTCCGAGCCGTCGACGAAACTTCCCTGGACCTTATCTGAATTTTGATCCAAGAAGGAGAAGCCGAAAATCCCAAGGGCATCCGGGTTAGCTTCAAGCTTCTGAACAATCAAGTTGTCGTTCTCTCCAGCTTCCACAAATGCACCGTCTTCTCGGATAGCATGAGCTATCGCCTTAAACTTTTTCTTGTCCGATTTCTTAAGCGCCTTTAGCTCCGGAAGATTTTTTGCTCCACCTTCCATGGCTAGCTCGACAAAGGCATCACGAGTTCCCGATGTAGGGGGCGGCCCCAGAACCTCAATCTCGGTGGCCGGGAGCGCGGGATCCACATCCTTCCAAGTTTTGTGAGGATTCTCGATCATCTTGCCATCTACAGGAACTACTTTTGCAAGAGCAAGGAAGATTTGTTTCTTAGTCAGAAACATTACTTCAGCGCTTTTTGCATTAGCCATGACTATGCCGTCGAAACCTACCTTGATTTCAACAATGTCGTTCACCCCATTCTTCGCACAGCGTTCAACTTCCCCTGCTTTAATTCGACGAGATGAGTTGGTGATATCTGGCGTGTTGAAACCAGATCCGGCACAAAAAAGCTTTAAACCACCGCCCGATCCAGTAGCTTCGACGACGGGAGTTTTGAAGCTGGTTTTTTTACCGAACTGCTCGGCTACAGCCGTCGAGAAAGGGAAAACAGTCGAGGAGCCAACGATTCGGATCTCATCTCGAGCCAAGGCTGCGAAACTCGGGAGAACCATACCGGCGATTGCGACCAAGCAGAGTATAATTCGTTTCATCTTGCGGTAGTCCTTTACGTATCTTTAATGTCCGGAGGGCCTTCGTTCCCGCGAATTTTGTATTGAACATTTCACGAAAACGAGGCGGTTTCTTACAAAGTGATATCCGTTTAGATTCATGGCTAGAACTTGACGTTTATGTCAGCCTGAAGCCGCATCTTATCAGCATCTGCCCTGCTAGCGAACCCAGGTTCATCCTCGATTTCTTCTCCAACAAACAAAGTAAGACCTAAATCGGTGTTCTTCAGGATCTGTTTAGATCCGTACACAACAAAACCTTCGCGATTGGTCTGTCCACCGAGAAGATTGCTGTCCATGAACGCAGCCGGAACTGCATTGGCTTCAATTTCGAAGTATCCGAGTCCGAGTTTTGCAATATGTTTCTTCGAACTAACTTCAAAGCCAAGACCAAACGCTCCATCTTCCTTATCAACTGACCCTACTTTTTTAGCGTCCAAATTCTTTACTAAAGAACCCCAGATCAAAATCGGCCAATACTCAGTTAATTCTATTTTTGAGTAAAGAGTAAACTCGGCGAAAGACATTTCATTCTTGTTCGTGCCACCGTTAAATCCGTTGTCAATATTTCCGAAGTAGGTGTGCAAAGCACGATAGGTAGAATCAACAGAGCGATGATTGTAGAAAGATCCGCGAGCTCCTAACTTCATTTTTTTCGAAAGGTCGGTCTCACCACCTATCTGCACACCAAATACATGTGGATCTTTTGACACAGAGTTTTCGTCAACAATGAAATAGCCGGCATTCATGAACATCGCGAAATTTTCCGAGGGGTCAGCCGATATTTTAAGGCCTATTCCTTCCGGGCCGATGTCCCTATCCCACATGAGCATGTCAGATTTACCGATTTCCCAGTTAAATGGGTTTTCCTGCTTACCGAACGTTGCACTGGTCTTGAGGACACTCGTGGGAAGCTTCATCGTCAGAAATGCGCGATGGATACTAAAGCTGTTAGAGGTCCAATCTCCACTGTCACCCAAGGTCATGTTACGAGACCTGCGCGCTTCGCCTGTTCCCACTTGAAAGCCAACCGACAGCCTATCGTTTACTTTTGCCTTACCATTTAGTCGGAAGCGGTATCGTATCCTATTACTGTCAGGTGGTTCAGTTGCATTGCCAACTGTGTCGTACCAAGTGCTCTCGTGACGCGCACGAAAGTCGCCCGACAATTCAATTTTCCCTAGAAGCTTGGACTGGTTTTTCTCGTAGGACTTATTCTTTGCATGTAACTCACTGTATTGCTCCTCATCTACAATCCCACGTTCCTTTAAAATACCTAAAACATCTTCAATGACCGCACCTTCTGCGTGTGCAGATTGCGTCATCACGGCTGTTCCTGAAAAAGGAATAAGTAACAAGGCAATCGCATAAGCGATCACACCAAAATACCGTTGTCTCAAAGTTCTTCTCCCTAATATTTCTCGTGCGGGACTTTCACCAACAGACCCGGTTAAGGTCAATCGAGATAAGAATGAATCTTTGTGACATTGGTGTGACAATTTCGTAACAAGACGGCCAAAAAACGGAAGATGGCGCCGATCTCTAATTAGGCTCTTTCGGCAATAGAACGTGAAAACTCGAACCCTTACCTGGTTCCGAGTCGACAGAAATTTCTCCTTCGGAAAGCTGAACCAGATGTCTGACAATTGCCAGGCCGAGTCCAGTCCCTCCGACATCTCTTCCACGGGCCTCATCTACCCTGTAGAACCTTTCGAAGATTCGAGTCTTTTCTTCGTCTGGGATGCCTATTCCTGAATCCACTACACTGAGCCGTACGCTTCTCGCCTTCTCTTCAGTCCTTACCTGGATTTGGCCTCCTGGATCGGTGTACTTCACAGCATTTTCGAGGAGATTTACAAGAACTTGCTCCACCACCAGACGGTCAGCCCACACTTCGGTATTCCCTGCAAAGTCCCTCCTCAGCTCGAGCTGTCGAGACTCGGCTTGAGGACCCATCTCATCGGTGACGCCTTCTATCGCTCGTTTTAAGTCGATGCGTTGCGGATTGACCTTCGCCGTTCGTCCCTCGGCTCGCGAAAGGGCCAACAAATCCTCAATTAACCGACTCAACCTCTCTGAATGTCGTTCTATAACTGTCAGATAGTTTGACCTTTGCTCTTCGTCCAACTCTCCAACCCGAAGAGTCTCAGCAAATCCGCGAATAGCGGTTAGGGGAGTTCTCAATTCATGTGAAACATTCGCTACGAAGTCACTCCGAATTCTTTCCAACCTGCGCAATTCCGTAATATCGTGAAGGACCGCAACGGTACCTTGCGTAGACCCTTCATGGGTAAAGGGTGTGGCATGCATCTGCAGAACTCGGCCCTCAGCTCCCCCCATCATGACCTCCTTCGCAAACACATCCGTTGCAGCAAACGCCTCAGAAAATGCATCGGCAAGAGGACCGCGGCGAAATACGTCCCAATACTGCTTGCCCAAAATATCCCCCCAAACATCCGCCAGTTCTCGAAGTCTCTGATTGGCAACCTGAATTTCACCGGAGCCGTCAACAACAAGAACCCCTTCAACCATGTCAGCTAAAACCGCTCGGAGCTGTGCTTCTCCTGATTCTGCCTGAGTAACCCGATCCCTCAAATCGGTTCTCAAGTTCTCGATTGCAACCGCCAGACGATCGAGCTCACCCCACGCACGGGGAGGGATTGGTTGGTCTGCATTGCCCGACCCTATGTCTTCGACAACCTGTTGAAGAACCGAAGCTGGCAAAATGAGGCTCTTCCAGTAAAACCAGGTGAGGAAAGCCGCAGCAACAGCGCAGGCACCTAAAGCAGTGAGAACGGCGCCTTTTGAAAAATCGGAGGCTACTAGGAGAAGTAGCGCCACAGGAATCGTTACAGAAATGAATCCAATGACTAAAGATCTTTGTAAATAGGAAGACACTTATTCCGCAAAGCGGTAGCCGACTCCGCGAACCGTTTCAATAAGGTCGCCTGCCGACCCTAACTTCTCGCGTAGCCGCTTTAGGTGCGTATCGATTGTACGAGTGGTCACCGCAATATCCGATCCCCACACATCGCCTAGTAGAGACTCTCTAGTCATAACTCTCCCCGGCCTAGTCATCAGGCTAGAGAGGAGGCGAAACTCCTTGGCTGTAAGTGAAACGGGGCAATTTTCGACCCAACATCGATGTCGTTCGTGGTCAATTTTCAGAGCTCCGTGCTCGATAACCTCCTGAACGTCCAGCGTAGGCCCTGTCCTTCGAAGTATCGCCTTTACACGTAGGACAAGTTCCCTCGGTGAAAAAGGCTTTGTCACGTAGTCATCAGCACCTAATTCAAACCCTACTACTCTGTCCACCTCTTCGGACTTTGCAGTCAGCATTAGGATGCTGGTATCAATGAGACGATCTTCTGCCCTTAACAGGCGACAAACTTCGGTACCGGGAAGATCCGGAAGCATGAGGTCAAGGACGATCAAATCAGGGGGTGACCTCCTTGCTTTTCTAAGCCCTTCAGCGCCTGTTTCCGCAGTTTCAACCGAAAAACCAACCTGGACAAGATTGAAGCGGATCAGTTCCAAAAGATCCGGTTCATCATCTATTACGAGTATTCGCTGTTCCATCACTCAAGAGAATACCTAGGATGATCTGGCCCGAAAGCGCAGAGCGAAGGGACCACGAAAAAAGTCATCCAGACGCATTCTAAGCGTACTTAAGGCATCATTTTCCAGTCATGGCACAACACATGCGTCAGCTTGAATACCAACAGTATGATCTCCGCACTTAAGAGACTTCAATCTTTCCTCGATTTTTGCTCTCCTTGTCCATCCTTTAGCTAAGACCTGCCGCACTAAAGGTCAGCAATCGTCTACCTTAACCAGGAGTAACAAGAAAAGACCACACTCAGAGCCAATAGTCTGAGGTAACGCAGGGCAACGACTATGAAGCACCTCAGGGCATATACACTTTTAGCAAGTCTACTTTTCTCATCCCTTGCAGCAGAGGGCTCTGAAGAAGATACGGTTGCGACATACAATGCAGAAAACGCCCAATTGACCCTGGAAACATTCGCACGCGGTTGGATGAAAAAGTTACGGAATGCGTCAGAGACCGAACGAGTTGAAGGAGCTGTCAGCTATCGTGGCTACAGCTCTAGATATAAAATCGAGTTAAAAGAAACCAACAAATCGCCCGTCCCATTCATCGGTGTTCTTCAATATCAAGAGCACCTGGTCAAGTGCCACAGAGATAAAGAGGTATCATGCGAACGAAGTGGGACTCACACCGTTACCGAAATCTTTCGTTTCCGAAACGGACGTTGGCTTTATTAACACACAAAGAATAACTTCTAGTTCTCGTCGGGCTTAGCTACAACCACTCGTAGAACCACATGTGAGGCATTTATAGCAGGCACCGTTACGAACCATGATATCGCCACATTCACTGCAGCTCGGTGCGTCAGCCTGATTTACGAAGGATCTCGAGTTAACGGGCGACTCGTCAACGGAACCACCAGCTATTGCAATACGAGGCTCTGCCTCAGGCTCTGACACCAAACCTACCTGTTCGTCATAAGTCTCTTGTTCATCTTGAGGCACGGCTCCTTCGCGAAGAAACCTGTTACCCAAGAACCGAAAAATGTAGTCCATTGTCGACTTAGCCATCGGAATCTCGCGATTATTTGTGAAACCGGCTGGCTCAAATCGTGTGTGGCTAAACTTGTCTACTAACGCCTTCAAAGGAACTCCATACTGGAGAGCCATAGAAGTCATCGTAGCAATCGTATCCATCAAACCCGATACTGTGCTTCCTTCTTTCGACATACGAAGAAAAATTTCTCCGGGGTCACCGTCTTCATATTTACCAACCGTCAAATAACCTTCGTGCCCAGCAATCACAAACTTGTGTGTCATCGCACTACGCTCATCCGGCAACTTACGCCTTACGGGCCGTCTCTCATCGAGAGAGATCACGTTGTCGTCAGATTCCTTACCAGCGTTCAGAGGCTGGGTACGCTTACTACCATCCCTATACACAGCTAATGCCTTTAAACCCAGTCGCCAACCTTCAAGGTAGGCTTCCGAAAGATCCTCCACGGAGGCGTCCGTTGGCAGATTAACCGTCTTACTGATGGCACCAGAAAGAAACGGTTGAACAGCCCCCATCATCCTGATGTGTCCCTGCCAATGTATTGAACGACTGCCGTTTAAAGCCCTAAACGCACAGTCAAATACCGGCAGGTCTTCATCGGAAAGACCCGGAGCACCTTCGATAGTTTCATTCTGGTCAATGTGGGAAACGATCTTTTCGACCTCGTCTTCCTGATATCCAAGTTTCCTGAGCGCCATAGGCACCGTGTTATTCACTATCTTAAGGAGACCCCCGCCCACCAACTTCTTGTATTTCACTAAAGCAATGTCGGGCTCTACACCGGTAGTGTCGCAGTCCATCATGAAAGCGATTGTCCCGGTCGGAGCAAGTACCGTAACTTGGGCATTTTTATAACCGTGTTTTCTTCCAAGACTCAGTGCGTCGTCCCATGAGACTCTCGCGGCTTCCCAAAGATCCTCTTGAACTCCCGAGGACTGCACACATTCTGCAGCATGCTTGTGAAGCTCGATAACTTCCAGAAATGGTTTTTTGTTAGCCCGGAATTTACTGAAAGGCCCCATAGCTTCAGCGATTTCAGCGCTCATGCGATACGCCTCTCCGCACATAAGAGAAGTGATCGCTGCAGATACGTTACGACCCTCTTCGCTGTCGTAAGGTAGCCCCTGAGACATTAGAAGCGCACCTAGATTTGCGTATCCAAGCCCTAAAGGACGATATATGTGACTGTTCTTTTCAATCTTTGGAGTCGGATAAGATGCGTGATCAACAACAATTTCTTGGCCGAGGATCGTTAGGGCCGAGGCTCGGCGAAAATCATCAACCTCAAAAGTTCCTTCCTCGTCGAGAAACGTCATCAAATTCAAGCTTGCAAGATTGCAGGCGGTGTCATCAAGGAACATATACTCGGAACAAGGATTACTAGAGTTGATACGACCACAGTTCTTAACTGGATTCCAACGGTTAATGGTCGTATCAAACTGCATCCCGGGATCACCGCATACATGAGCCGCCTCAGAGATTTCTCTGAGCAAGTCCTTCGCCGGAAAAGTCTCTACAATCTCCCCGCTGGTCACAGCTCTAGTACTAAAGGTTCCACCCGAAGTTGAAGCCTCCATAAATTCATCGGTCACTCGAACTGAATGGTTAGCATTCTGGAAAAATACTGAGTCGTAAGCACCACCGGGCACGTTAAACCCACCATCGTATCCGGCATCAATCAGCGACCAAGCCTTTTTCTCTTCATCTGATTTTGACCTCACGAAGTCGTGGATATCTGGGTGATCCACATTCAAAATAACCATTTTCGCAGCCCGTCGTGTTTTTCCACCGGACTTGACCACGCCAGCAAAAGCGTCGTAGCCTTTCATGAATGAAACTGGACCCGACGCTACTCCTCCGCCTGCCAGAGGCTCCTTAGAAGAGCGGATTTGGGAAAGATTAGAGCCCGTACCTGATCCTCCTTTAAAGAGCATTGCCTCTGTCTTGGCTAGATCCATGATCGATTCCATCGTGTCGTCAACGGAATTAATAAAACAGGCGCTTGCCTGCTGTGGTGTGCCCTTTACACCCAGGTTAAACCATACGGGACTGTTAAAAGCCATCTTCTGGTGAACGAGTAAGAAAGTAAGTTCGTCCCTATAGGCCTCCCGATCAGATTCGGTCGCGAAATAACCGGACTCATCTCCCCATTCGCAGATCCGGCCGACAACACGACCGATCAACTGCTTAACGCTGCTTTCACGTTCTGGTGTACCTAGGTGACCTCTGAAGTACTTAGACACAACCACATTTGTTGCAAGTTGTGACCATCCTTCCGGGACCTCAACGTCTTTCTGTTCGAAAATGACCTCGCCGCGCTCGTTAGTTATCGTCGCAACTCGGCGTTCCCACTCGACTTCGTCAAAGGGCGAACTCCCTTTCTTCGTAAAATGTCTCGGTATTCTTAGTCCGGCACTTAGCTTTTTCGAGGTAGACCCTTTTCGATTTTTCTTAACTCCGCTTCCGCTTATTCGATCCACTTTCATCCCCCCAAAAGCCTATTCTCGCCCATCAACACTCAAGTGCATGACTGACATTTGCTGTCTGCTATGCCACATTTTGAACTCTTTTCGACACCGTCCACATATACCCCCATCGGTCCTGAAGCTGTCAGATTTTTTCGCGACAGCTCTAACTGCGAACGGCAAATCAATGCCCTTTTCATCCAACGATCAAATTCCGTGGTCGAGTGAGGCCCCGGGAACTCCCCGGGGCCCCCGAACCGGTGCAAGTCCTCCGTCCTGCTGCCAGTTCATTCCCTCTGACGGCCTACAGTTCTTTCGAACCCCCCCAGGCCAACAGAAGGATACTCATCCCCGTAAGAGACTTTGTTACTCCCGGTGGGATCACCCGTCAAGCGAAAAAGGCTCTTAACCACAAAACCTTGTGTGTGAAAACAAAAAAGTACACCAATACTGGGTGTCCGAGGAAATTCCCCTGGGGTGACGACTCGAATCCGAGCGACTTTCGTTAGCTTTGAGAGCGTTTCATCGAGCCTTGCAGTGCTTAGTAACGATTTCGCAGAAAAAGCCTGCTCGTGCCCCCTGAAGCAGGAATCCATTTCACTGCAAGTGCAACGCGATTGTCGGCGTCTAAAGCTCCCCAATATCTTTCAATGGCTTGTTCTGGACCAGCCTCCGTGGGGAACCACAGCGGGTCTCCTGAGAAACTTGGCAATGGACTACCATCACCTTCGTAAGTAGTCAGTGCTAGACCGAGACCATTTGGTGGCGAGGCAGGGCGATAAAAATTTCTATCGGTGTAAGAGGTATCAGCTGGGTTTGCCTTTAATAGCCCCAGAAAAACTGATGGGGCCTTCCCTCTCAAGTCAATAACTCCTGAAATTCGCGGTGTGTAGTTGGGCTCATCGGGTTCTCTTTCACGCCTGCCGAGACTTACCTCAAATGTTTCTCCTCTACCTATGCCTTCTAGAAGGGTGTCGGTCTGATCACCATTAGTCACTAAATATTGCTTACCCTGCTCCGCCATTGCTCGATAGATAATTAGACTCGGGTCTTCGACCGTCGTCGGGTCAACGGGCTCGGTCCTCAACTCCCCTCCTTCACTTATAAACCGGCGATTTCGGCTGTTCTCGGACCTACCCATAATCCAATAAATCTGCAGCCAGTCCCCGGACTCATCTCGACCTAAAACTAGTCCACGACCGGGATAGGGATTGTTTTCTACACGGGAACTAAACGAGGCTTGAGCTCGCTCCCGCAGAAATTCTTTTGGTTCAGACATTCCTCTTCCTCTTCGAATTATTCAGGTAGCCCCGGAAACCTGATCCCGATTCCTGTCGGCATCCGATAGCGAATATTAAGACCGATCAGAAGACCTGTGATTTCCTCCACAACACGGGCGTTAGAAAGATCCCCCCCATTTACCGATCGGAGCCCAGGAATAAGGGCGCACAACTTTGCGACTTCTTCACGCCCATCTTTCGGGCCGGAGATGACAACGTCGCACTCTACGTCTTCATCCAAAGATTGTAGACCCTGAGCTGACACATTTTGGAGAGCCGATACTACCTTCACACCTTTCGGCACAAGGCTTTTTACCAATTCGGCAGCAGAGCCCTGATGGACTCCGATGGTCCTCACCGGACTGTCTCCAATTGAGCTAGCCAAAGGTACGACCATCGACACAAGGATCTGGCCCGGTTGTAGTTCCTTCCGGACCGCCTTCACTGTTATCGCAGCACTTTCGAAGGGTATCGAGAGAAATATAATCGGAGCCGATTGGGCTGCCCGTGAATTTTCAAAGCCGTATACCTTCGAGCCCGGTACCAACGACATAACCTCTTTGGCGGTAGCCTCCGCCCTCTCCACTTTTCGGGATCCCACAATCACTGAGCGACCAGCCTTCGCGAACCGAAGAGCCAAGCCGAGACCTTGATCTCCTGTACCGCCTAAGATAGCAATCGCTTGTTCATTTAAATATTTCATGGTTGCAAAAATATACGCTGTATTCGCCATGAAAAGTTGCCAAAATTAACCAAATGTCCAAACACATTTCCACTCCAGCCAATACGCCTCGCAAAATTTCGCAAAATGGCGCTTCTGAGATCCTGATCGAATGGCTTGATGGACACGAAAGCTACCTGAACGTCCGTATGCTTCGGCTTGCATGCCCCTGCGCATCATGCGTAGATGAGTGGAGCGGCGAAAGAATTCTTCAGTCGGATAAAATACCGAATGATATCCACCCAGTTCGAATCGAATCGGTGGGACGTTATGCCATTCAGATCAGTTGGAGTGATGGCCACGAAACGGGTATCTATCCCTTTCGTCAGCTTCGAAAACTAGACCAAGTCGGCGACAAACTATAATTTGAAAGCCTCTTCTCTACCAATCGTCGACTTCGAGTACACCTGACGACCAGTCTCTGGCCTCTGGAAACAACTTGGTATCCAGAACAAATTCTTGTCCCCGGGCTACGCTAGACAACCTTACTTCCTGTCCAACTCGTTTCCATCGCCTCAGGTCAGAGTGATACGAAAAAGGGATGTTGCCTTCTCTGGGAAAGCACCAACTAGGCAAGTTCCAAAGACTCCTTCTACTTCCGTTAGCGGTGAGGATCTGAGGCCTCCGAGCGAATGGCAACATGCCAGCAGACGGGATTTCCTTACCACCCAAAGAAAGTCCTTCATTGTTGGAAGCAAGGTAAAGTCGGTTGGGAGTGGGGCGGGGGCCTGTACAATGTGGGTGATCCCTTATCGATCCTGGAATTGGACCGCTTGGGCAAATTACTTGATCGATCAATAACCAGCCAAAAATCACGTGGAGGTCAGGAGCTCCCGGCTTGTAGCTAAATCGGTGAGAATGACTATGCGTTGGGTTAACCCAAACCTCCCTAAACCATCCAAAAAAGAGAAACAGATCTCCTTTCCCTACTCCTTGATTCAGGAGATGGCTTGCAGCACTACCGCATTGACCGAAACAAGCTCTCAGGCCGTCTCTCGAGTATTTCTTTGTCGACACCAAGTCCGGGTCTAAATGTACGCGACTACTGGACCGGATCCGACCTCGAGTAAGGCTGTGGACTAGTTTTCCTATCTCGACGTCACCATACTCGATCTGTCCGTACCTGACATTCGAGTTTCTGTCAGGAATTGGCAAGGGAATCAGGCGCCCGTCAGGGAGGATAGGACTTGGAACACCACCCGTGGAAGAGTCGAATCCTTTTCTACTCAAAACAATTTTCATCGGCCTAGTCCACTTCCAGGAAACTGATGCTGCGAGAAGCCCTCCGCTTGGGTAGCCTGACGTGATGGAAAGTGGTGCAGAATTTTGTGTAGGTTGCTTGGTCGTCCATAAACGTTTTGGTTACAGAGGCGTAATTGTAGATGTGGATGCAGGCTTTCAGTTGTCCGAAGAGTGGTACGACGAAATCGCTCGATCTCGGCCACCCAAAGACAAGCCGTGGTATCACGTCCTAGTTCATTGCAGTGACAATATGACTTATGTCGCTGAACGCCATTTAGAGATAGACGAGAGCAATGAGCCAATTGACCACCCCTGGTTACTAGAGTTTTTTGCCGACTTTGAGCAAGGACGCTACGTAGCACACAAAGCGTTCAATTAGAGACTGATCTTGGAGTCATTGCTCCTATTCAACTAGGTAGACACGAAATTCAGGCTCCAAGCAAAGTCGCGCGGGAAAGTTTCTAGAAATAGGTAAGCCAGCGCTCATATTTCGGCTCGTTGCCTGAGACGATCGAAAAGAAAGCCTTTTGCAAAAGCTTTGCAATTGGACCTCTCGCCCCACTCCCTACAGTTCTTCGATCTATCTCGCGAATAGGGGTTACTTCGGCGGCGGTTCCAGTCAAAAATACCTCATCGGCGATGTACAACTCATCGCGGGTGATAGGTGCCTCAACAACTTCCATCCCCTTGTCTAACGCCACTTGCATGATCGAGTTTCTCGTAATTCCCCCTAGAATTGTTGGCAATTGAGGGGTCCTAAGCTGACCATCGTTGACCAAAAATATATTCTCTCCGGTGCATTCCGAGACCAGACCCTGGGTGTCCAACATGACAGCTTCGTCATAACCATCTAAAACTGCCTCGCGTTTCGCGAGAATCGAATTGACGTAGTCTCCGCAGGTTTTGCCCTTGGTCAGCTTGGCATTAACATGGTGCCGGGAAAAAGTAGAAACCTTCGCCCGAATTCCTCGCTCCATGCCCTCCTCGCCGAGGTAGGCGCCCCATGGCCAAGCAATAATCGCCACTCGAACCGGATTGTCGGCGGGATAAAGACCCATCGCCCCTTCGCCTAAAAATGCTATCGGGCGCACGTAGCCTTCCTCTAGGTGGTTTGCCTTAAGGGTTTCGAGAATAGCCGTTGAAATTTCGTTTTGGGTGTAGGGCATTTCCATTAAATTTATTTTGGCAGATTGTTCCAAGCGTTGGACATGATCTCCTAGACGAAAGAGAGCGGATCTTCCGTCATCCGTCTTATAGCCCCGGATTCCCTCAAAAACCCCCACTCCATAATGCAACGTGTGGGTCAATACATGTACCCGAGCATCATCCCAATCAACCAACTTGCCATCTAACCAAATTTTCTCTCCCCTAATTTCGGGCATCGGGCTGCTTCCTTCCGGCGCCAAAACCAGTAGCAAATGGCGCAACTTCGCCGGGTCGATCACGGCGGTATCGTTCTAGGCGCATCAAGGTAGCGGTAATTCACCTCAAAGGCGCAATTACGTCGCTAAAGTTTCAGTTGTTAGGAGAGGCCAACTCTCGGGATTCGCCTATTTCGCCATTAAGGCTTCCAAGGAATCTTCGTAAGGAGGGCGGGCAACCCCTACCTCCGTGACAATAGCGCTTATCAGGTCAGCCGGAGATACATCAAAGGCCGGATGCCTAACAGCTACACCATCGGGGAGTATTGTTTCTCCAAACGGGCTCGCCACCTCGTTTCGGCCGCGCTCTTCAATGGGGATTTCAGCTCCTGTGGCCATTTTAACATCAATGGTAGAGCGTGGGGCAGCGACACACATCGGGATTCCATGGTGTCTGGCCAATACCGCAAGGCCATAGGTACCGATCTTGTTCGCAACATCACCATTTTTTGCAATGCGATCTGCTCCCACTACCACCAGGTCGACCTCCCCAGTTTTCATCAGATGCGCCGCCATACCATCAGTAATAACAGTTACGGGTATAGCGTCTCGTTGGAGCTCCCAGGCCGTGAGACGCGCGCCCTGGAGGAACGGACGAGTCTCATCTGCCAAAACCATCTGAATCTTGCCGGCTGAGTGGGCAGCCCTAACAACCCCCAAAGCAGTTCCGTAACCGGATGTCGCTAATCCACCTGCGTTACAGTGCGTCAGAACTCGCGCAGACGAAGGAATCAGATCTACGCCATGCATTCCAATTTTCCGACAAGAATCAAGGTCCTCTCTTTGAATCTCTAATGCTTCGTTCAAGAGGCTCTCCTCGATGAACTCTCTGTCAAGATTCCAATTAGCCTTGTCGTTCCAAATTAGGGACATTCGTTCTAAAGCCCAGAATAGATTCACTGCAGTAGGCCTGGTTTGAGCGAGACGTTTCCGTGAGAGTTCAAGATCTTTTTTGAAAGACTCCGGGTTCAGGTATTCACTTCTCTTTGCCGCTAAAACTAAACCAAAAGCTGCCGCGCAACCTATCGCCGGTGCTCCCCTCACGACTAGTTTTTCAATCGCCTCAGCCACAGCGTCAGCTGTCTTGAGTCGAAGGTATTCTTCTCGCCTCGGCAAGAATCGCTGGTCGATAAGCTCAAGCGCATCATCCCGCCATCGTAGAGTGAACCATTGGTCACTGGGCGCATTCTCCATCAGCGATCTCCGCCGCCAAGAAGACCTTCTAAAGCTTTAAAGACTTTCTTACCTGAGTCTCCGCCCAATTTTTCCTCTAGCTTGTCAGAAAGATTTCGAAGTTTTCCACTAAAAACTGTTCGGGTTATAGCGAGCGCTTGCTTCGCACTTACACTCACCTTTGGGTCTTCAACCGTTCCGCCAACATGAGCAAGAGGAATCACGCGTTTGGGAACTAGATCCTCCCCATTAGAGATCATTTCCTGAGCTTTCCCGCTTAAGGAAATATTTCCTTGCATATCCAACGCTAGAGTTTGCAGGACTATATTTCCAACAAGCGATACCTCGTAATCCCGGTAAACCAAACGAAGATTTTTTGTGTCAGCAATCCCGTCCTGAATCTTAAAGCTTCCCGATAGGACTTCGAACTCGTCGCCATACAGTTTTTCTAGATCCGTTGCTTGTTCGCTAACGGAAGAAATCCCTAGAACTGCTGACCCGATAAACCCTAGCTGGCTCAAGGTATCCTCCAGCAGCGAGACTCCCCTGAGCTTCCCCGGTCGAATCTCAAATCCCAACTCTCCAGCCAAGTTAGTAAGCAAATTTTCGTCCATGGAAGTCGTTAAATCTGCGCTCAACATCAGAGGTCCGCTTAGGACATCTCCAGGCTGCCCCATTGCAATCAATAAGGCTCGGCTATCAATATCCCTACCGCCTCCTCTCAAAGATAACCTCGGTACTGCACTATTTAATCTATCTAGCTTTAAATCGAGAGACAGAGTTTCATTGGCGACCTCGATTACTACTGGACTCCCGGTAAGGCTGTCAGGGCCGCCTTGTATTACGGCGTTGATGGAGATCGGTGAAGCCCCTTCGAAGGGAGAAAAACTGACATCATGAAGCCTCGCCTGACCTCCGATTTTAAACTTCGAACCCGCTAGTACGCTAAATTTTTGTAAGGAGCCTCCCCCTCTGATTTGAAGTTGTTTGTGATCAGGAAATAAATCCAACAAAGGATCTATGGAGAACCTCTCAGCGTCTACTTGGACACTTGCGTCCTCTTCGATAAGGGCTGACACATCAGCTTCCAAGGATGAGATCTTAAGTTTCGTCTTCTCGAGATTCAAAACCCCATCGCGATTACTGAGCCTTCCAGCAGCCGTTGCCGGGGTCCCTACAGGTTTTCTAAAGATGGTTCCGTACTCGAGCCTTGCCTCGGTAGCATCGATCTTGAAGTCTCCGCTCCCTGAACTTCTCGTCCCCGACAGCTCGCCCTCTGCCGATAAAAAACCACTCATTTTTATATCTTCTATTTGGAGCTTTCCGCTTTCCAGGTCGAGATCAAATTCAATTCGGTCTTCGCTCGCCCGGAGGAAACTCACTCCTCCCGAAAGGAGACCCTCCAAAGCCGTTAATTCCGAGGGAGCGTACGGCGAGAAAGTAGCCATTTCAACGTTCTTAAAAACAGAGTAAATCTCGACAAGTGAGTCTTGAGTTAATTTTCCATTGACGGAGACTTTACCGCCTGAGTCCAATCTACCCTCGACTTCAAAACTTAAGTTATTTGCAAATAAATCACCCTCCGCATCTGCAGAGATATCTAGGATGCTGATGGTAAAGTCAGGTCCCTTCGTGCGATCTTCGAATTTCAGATGTGAGTTCCGTAGAGAAACATATTGTACTGCGACCTTAAGAGCCGGGGGATCCGAAAGGTCATTGTCGATTGAAGCCCCAGATTCCCGATCGACGACTGAGGACGACTTAGAGTTTGGTTCGGCCAGTTCAGACAAATCGGGTGACGAAAGATCGCTAATGGATAGTTGGTTTTTTTCTTCGCCAGTTACTCTTTGGGTGCCGGGAAAAAGTATCCCTTTCGGGGTTTTAATCAGGTGGACTTCCGCTCCATCAACCAATAATGAATCAACCACTGGAGCAAGCGCGAGGATAGAGAGCAGAGAGAACTTAAGTTCAATTTTGCGGCATTTAAGAAAAGGAGCTGTATCCGCACCTTCCCCAGCTATATACACATCGTCTATCTGCAGTTTTGGTGGTGAAAAACTGAAACTAAGTTCCCCAAACTTCACTTCTCGACCCGTGGCTTGAGCGCTTGCCGCCATAAGCTCAGAACGAACTGTCTCACTCCCGACCAAGCTCGGTAAAAGGGCTACGCCCAACCCGAGGAGAACAAATATCAAAAGCGTTGCAACGAAAAACGTCCGTTTTAATTTGATCATGTTGGTCCGACTTTGAGTTTTTCTATCAAAAATGTTCGTACGGCAGATGCCTCAGCTTTGCCTTTGGTTTTTCTCATAACCTGCCCCATCAAAAAATTCAAAGACTTTTCTTCCCCCGAGCGGTAACTAGAAATTGCATCGGGATTCTCCGAAAGCACCTCCTGAATTACGGTATCTAGAATCGAGGCATCTGATACCGCCTCAAGGCCTCTTTGTTCAACAAGATCTTCGGGATTACCTCCCGAGACCACAAGTTCACAAATAAGATCTCGAGCACTCTTTACGGTCACACGCCTCACTTCGACCATGCGAAGTAAATTCACTAATGCTTCGGGCGTTAAAGAAGATGTCTCGATATCCAAGTCTCTATCCCGTAGGGCACCCAGGACATCACGCTGAATCCAGTTAGAAACGGTTTTTGCGAAATCTGCTGTTTCTCCACCTATCGCCAGAACGTCTTCAAAAAAATCCGCAAGAGGACGCGAGCTCGTAATTACCTCCGCATCGTAAGTTGAAAGTCCAAACAGATTGCAAAATCGATCTCGTCTTCCGCTGGGAAGCTCGGGGAGGGAATTGCGTATTTCATCAATTCGCGCAGGTGACAGCCTAAGAGGAATCAAATCCGGATCCGGAAAATATCGATAGTCGTCCGCATTCTCTTTGAGACGCATTACAAAGACCCTATCGCGGTCGGCGTCATAGCCCATGGTCGCTTGCACGACTTCCCCCCCGTCTTCAAGAAGCTCGGCTTGTCGTATTATTTCTGCGTGAAGGGCCGATTGTACGGAACGAAACGAGTTCAAATTTTTTAGCTCGGTACGGGTTCCGAATCGGACCTCACCATGGGGGCGTAAGGATATATTGGCGTCACAGCGGAACTGTCCCTTTTCCATATCAACATTTGAAACGTCTACGTAACGAAGAATACGATGCAAAGTCCTGAGATACGTTACTGCCTCTTCCGGAGACCGTAAGTCCGGCTCGGATACAATTTCGATAAGAGGAACACCTGCGCGATTAAGATCGATCAGAGTTACTTCCGATCCTGCAAGTGCCGGGTCATGAATTGATTTCCCTGCATCCTCTTCTATATGTATTCGAGTAAGACCGATTCTGAGATGGCGAGAAGCGTCCTCGGGATCAGAAATCTCTATGTAACCACCAGTAGCGAGAGGCTCTTCGAATTGAGAAATCTGATAGCCCTTAGGAAGATCCGGATAGAAATAATGTTTTCTCGCAAACACGGAGATCGGATGGACCTTGCATTGTGTAACCAATGCGGCTCGAACTGCTCGATCCACAGCACGCTCTGATATCACAGGCAACGTTCCAGGCAACGCGAGACAAACTTCAGAAACTCTAGTATTTGGTTCAGCGCCGTAACTTACAGGGCAAGAAGTAAAGAGCTTGGCCTCGGTGTCAAGATGAACGTGAACCTCCAGACCAATCACGACTTCGTAGTCAGAAAAAATTCTCTGAGTATTCATGGCGCCATCCCGGGTGGCACTGCGCAATGAAAGTTTGTCGCCTTTTGATACTCGTGTGCGATTCGCAGAGGCATCGCATCATCTCCTGCCTGACCTAAAAGTTGAAGGCCAATGGGCAGGCCTTCCTTGAAGCCACACGGAAGTGATACTCCCGGTACGCCAACCAAATTCGCGGACACGGTAAAAACATCGGAAAGGTACATTGCTAGAGGATCTAACTTAGACCCTAAAGGGAAGGCTACCTCTGGGCAAGTCGGGGTCGCGATTACATCACATTCTAAAAATGCCTCCTCGAAGTCCCGTCGAAGGAGCGTTCGAACCTTTTGAGCCTTCCGGTAATAGGCATCGTAGTATCCGGCAGACAAAACATAGGTCCCAAGAAGAATGCGACGTTTCACCTCTTCTCCAAAACCCTCCGAGCGAGACCCTTCATACATACCCACGAGCGAACGAGCCGCATCAGACCGCTTTCCATATCGCGCACCGTCATAGCGAGCCAAATTGCTAGATGCCTCAGCAGTGGCAACGAGGTAATAGGTCGAAACCGCGTACTCAGTGTGCGGCAAGGAAATTTCACGCAGCTCTGCTCCTGACTCTTCTAGATGCTTCACAGCCGCATATACCTTTTCAAGGACTGCTGCATCGACGCCAGTGCTCTGGAAATACTCTTTCGGTAATCCGATTACGAGATTCTCTAACCCGGCGTTTAATACTCCATAGCAGTCGGTACTGCCTGAGGGAAGGCAGGTAGAGTCTCGAGAATCGCTCCCCCCAATGCAATCAAGGACCAACGCGCAATCCTCCGCGGTATGCGCGATGGGACCTATCTGGTCTAGGGAAGAGGCGAAAGCGACAAGACCCCAGCGTGAAATTCTTCCGTAGGTCGGCTTCATTCCAACAACACCACAGAAAGAAGCCGGTTGTCTAATCGACCCCCCGGTATCGCTGCCAAGTGCAATCGGAACGACCCCCGCGGCCACAGCAGCTGCAGATCCGCCAGAAGACCCCCCGGGCACGCGGTCTTTCTGCCAGGGATTGAGTGTCGAACCATGTATGGAATGCTCGGTAGACGAGCCCATTGCGAACTCATCCATGTTCGTTGCTCCAATTGGGATCGCACCAAATGCCCTCAGGCGCTCAACCGCTGTTGAAGAAAACGGGGAGCTATAGCCATCTAAGATTTTTGACCCGCAACTCAGTGGCTCTCCCGCGATAGCAATATTGTCTTTTATTGCGACCGGGATGCCTTCCAAACGGGAACGGGCCTTCTTTTCACTTCGAACCCGATCCGACGCTTGAGCCTCCTTTATCGCACTATCTTCCCGTAAAGAGACGAAGATTCCGAGATCTTCAGAGGCCTTTGCTCGGGAAAGAGCGTCTTCAACTAGTTGAACCGAAGTCGTTTGGCCCTCCGCAAGCATATTCTGCAGCTCCATCGCGGTCGGAGGTCTGTTTCCTGGATCATCCCTCATCGTCGGCCTCGATCACCTTGGGAACCGCAAAAGCGCTCCCTCTACGGTCTGGAGCGTTCCCAAGAGCACATTCGGACGAAAGTGGTAGTCCCGGCAAATCCGATCTCATTGGCGTTTCTAAAGAAGTTACATGGTAGGTTGGATCTACATCATCAGTCTGGAGCGCTTCCAACTGATCTACGTAGTCAAGGAAAATCTCCAATTCCGCTATTAGTTTCTCCCTTTCTGCTTCACCCAACCGCAGCCTCGCCAGCTTGGCAAGATGCTCTATTTCCTCAATAGTAATTCTAGGCATGTAGTCAGGATAGCGACTGCTGAAAGTCTACCTACTATTGAAGTACAACAGGGGCTCGAATTCTTCAACATTTGCAAGTCGGTCGCTGGACGGATAGGCTCCGTCTACCTCAACACCTTAGAAAGTTCCATGGCAGAACAATTTGCTGCAATTTACGACCTCCCGGAAGAGATCAACACCGGCATTGCCAAGCTAGGCTGGAAGCGGCCAATGCCTGTTCAGACTCAAGTAATTCCCATTATGCTGGGAGGTGAAGATCTAATCGTTCAGGCTCAGACTGGCAGCGGTAAAACTGGAGCATTTGGAATACCGATTGTTAGCTCTGTAGACCCCAAGACAAATGATACACAGGCTATTGTTCTGGCCCCTACTAGAGAACTCGCCAATCAGGTTTGCTCTGAGCTAGCCACGCTCGCGGAACCGCGCGGTGTTCGCTGTCTCGCAGTTTACGGAGGCGTCGGTTACGGCCCTCAGATCGAAGGCTTGAAAAAGGGAGCCCATATAATCGTAGGGACGCCCGGGAGAATTCTGGACCATCTCGGTAACGGTCGCCTCTCTCTTAAAAAGGTTCGTCAAGTCGTATTTGATGAAGCGGACGAAATGCTCTCCCTTGGGTTCTGGCCCGACATGAAAGAAATCCGTGAGTATTTACCTAAGAAGCGACAGTCGTGTTTGTTCTCAGCGACGATGCCAGAAAAAGTCCTGGCGTTATCAAGAGCCTTTCTCTCCGAACCTAAATTTATCTCTCTAGTCGGAGGACACTCGTCACCTTCTGAAATCGAACACGTTTACTACCTCACAAGTGCCCAAGAGAAGGAAAAAAACCTTCGAATAATCTTAGAAACAGAGAATCCGGATAGCGCGATCGTTTTTTGCAACACTAAGGATGACGTACGGTATGTGACTGCGTTCCTACAAAGACATGGCTTCGATGCTGACCAAATAAGCGGGGACCTCAACCAAGGAGCCCGTGAGCGGGCGATGTCACGCATTAAGGCAGGGGAACTGCGCATCCTTGTTGCAACAGACGTCGCCGCTCGCGGTATTGATATCAGCGGACTTTCGCACGTGATAAGCTACACGGCTCCCGAAACTCCCGAGACCTACGTCCACCGGACTGGCAGAACAGGACGAGCAGGAAAAGCAGGCATGGCAATTTCACTTGTCTCGGGGCTCGATATCGGAAATTTTCAATATCTTCAAAAAGTCAACAAGATCACCGCTCAAGAGCGACAGCTTCCCACTGAAAAGGATCTAGTTGATCATCGACGCGAGCTACTTATCGTAAAGATTAATCAAGAAATCCGAAAAATACCGGAA
>DKAI01000219.1 GCA_002450755.1 Deltaproteobacteria bacterium UBA6930 | reverse complement strand
TCAGGCAACCAATAGGAGGCAAACCCAACCTCTTCCGCACGTTTTGCGACTACAGCTGGGTCACCGTTCACCATGTCCGCAGTAATTTGATAGATACCTACACCCATTCCGTTTATCGTTTTCGACGTCAATGTTTCTTTTCTCCCGAATCTGATCGAGTCTCACCCTATCAAGTTTAGAAATTAAATGTCAATCGTGTGAGGATCCCGGAGAACCAATTTCACTTGATAAATTCTATTTTTGGCTTTTCGAAAGACTTTCTAAAAAATTAAGATTTAAAACTCTTTGATTCCGCAGCTCCAATTCGGGTTATTATTAAAAGGGCAGAAACCTCAGACAAGGAGGACGACCAATGCCTCAAAGCAACAAACATAAAACTAAAACACCTATCCAATACGATCCAAATACGTTGGGTTACAGCGTTGTAAAAGACGCTCCTGCAGTCAGTCAAAACCATAAAGAGGGACATGTTTATTACTCCGAAGACGTCATGAAGCGAGAAATTGAGCAAGTGTTCATGAAAGAGTGGTTAATCGCAGGACGGGCTGAAGAGGTCGAAAACCCTGGTGACTACTTTACGCTGAAGATTGGAGACGAACCCATTGTCGTAGTCAAAGAAAAGGATGGAAACATTCAAGCATTTTCTAATGTCTGCCGGCATCGGGGGGTTCAAGTTGCATGGGACTCCGGAAATACAAAATATTTCTCTTGTCCTTACCACGGTTGGGTATACAACACGAGCGGAGAATTGGTTGATGCGCAATATATGGAAAAAGCTGAAAATTTTAAAAAGAAGGGATGCCAACTACCCCGAATAAAAACAGAATTATGGCAAGGTTTTGTTTTTGTTAACTTCAATGACGCAGCAAATCCGTTGACAGAAGACCTCGACAGTTGGGATTTCCGTAGAATATACGAGCCATACCAAATGGGTCGCTTGCGTCTCGCAAACAAATTCACAATAGAGTTGCCTTGCAACTGGAAATTTTTAAACGAAAACCTTACTGACATTTATCACATCGCTGTCTTGCACAGCGACACATTTGGACCACACCAACCTCTCGATGGTTACCGATATCAAACGTTTGATGGTGGCTATCACGGGCGCTTCACGGGAGGAACAATTTCGCCAGATGGCAAGTCTTCTTTTGGCCCGATCCCGTGGTTACCGGAAGAGCTACATAGTGGAGGGGTTTCGAGCCACCTCCCTCCCAATGTAGCTTGGTTTCCTCGTTTTGACTTTGTTGCATTGCAGACCAATTGGCCCAACTCGCCCGAAAGCTCATCAACTGTGACTTATCACTTGTTCCCCGAAGAGTATTTCGAACAACCAGATTTTCAGGAAAAAGCAAATGCCTACAAGGACTTCTACATTGCGATTCTAGGAGAGGACGTCGAAATGATTAAGTCCCTACAACGAGGCATGCGCTCACGCTACTACTCACCCGGTCCCGTCTCCCCCTTTGAAGCGGGAGTCATGGGGACAATCAAGCACAACGTTGACGATATCGAGCTCAAGTAAACTTATATAGATACGGCATAGGAGCCTTTGTTAAACGAACTCAAACGTTTTAATCGCCGAAAGGAACTTTATGACTAGTAATCAGAGGAATCTTGGACCTGATCTGAATCGGGCTGCTTTGCTGCTGGTGCGGGACATGATGTCCGTGAAGGCCGAAGAACATGTACTAGTAACCAGTGACACAAACACAGAAACAGGTGTCGCCGATGCCATTGTGAATGGGTCATACAGCCTGGGGGCAAAGGCCGTTAACGCGATCCTCTCGCCTCCACTTCCTTTTCAGGGAGGACTAGCTGATCCCTATATACCCGACCCGATTGTAGCGGCGGCCCAAAACTGTGACGCGTGGATTGACCTTTGCATGCCTTATATGGCTGGCTCTGCGGCGTACGACAACGCTATGGAAAATGAAAGGACACGCTATTTACTTGCGGGCGATATAGGGGCAGAAGGCATGATCCGGATTTTTTGCAAGGCAGATCTCGAACAGATCTATAAGGTTTCCGACATTTTTAATAAGCTTCTTTCCGATTCAGCGGGTCAACAGTGCAGGGTAACAACGCCGTTAGGAACCGACGTTGAATTCAAACTCTCCGATATCGGTCTCGACATACAGAGGGCTACAAAACCCGGAGGATATTTTATCCCAGGTGCTGTCGCCATTATTCCCGAGCTCGAATCTGTCAAAGGGACCGTAATATGCGAGTCAGTGTTTCACGAATACTATACTCCTCTGCAAGAACCTTATCGATTTGAAGTGGAGGGAAAAATCCGTTCAGTAACTGGTGGAGGAACGGAGCTAAAAGTTATCGACCGTTCCTTGCGACGAGCAGGGAATGGAGAGTACGGAAACATCATTCATTTTACTTGCGGATATCATCCAGCGGCACGAGTAACGGGAAATTCATTTATTGAAGACCAGCGTGCGATCGGCTGTAACGCAGTTGGCTTAGGCCTCCCTTTCTGGGAGGAAGGAGGAGGAGAAAATCACCCAGATTGCGTGATGAAGGAACAGTCCTTTTGGATTGGTAGCGAGCAAATTGTGAAAGACGGTTCAATTATAGCTCCGTCTAACCTTGCTGCGGCTGTTGCGGAACTGACACCTACTTACGGCTAGATTACGAAATTGAATAATGTTGTTAACTAACCGTGAGGACTATCTTTCCCGTATGCTCTCTCGCTTCCATCGCCCGATGGGCAAGATGGGCATCAGTCAGAGCAAAGCTCTTCCACACGTGAGGGCGGAGTTTCTCAAGCTCCGCCAAGCGAGCTACCTTCTCAATTCCTCCTCGGTCAGATCGAGTAATTCCCAGCAAGGATAAATTTTTTCCAAACAATTCTCCTAAATTCAACTCCGTTTTTATCCCACTATGAGATCCGATTACGGCAATCCTTCCCAAAATCGATGCTGCCATACACGAGTCTTTCCAAGTAGCAGCGCCGACCAGTTCACACACTACATTTGCGCCTTCACCTTTAGTTATTTCGAGAACCTCTTCCCCCCAACCCGGATCCTTTCCGATTACTACCTCGTCTGCCCCTAATTCCATTAGTAGAGTACGTTTTTCTTCTTGACTAGACACCGCGATAACTTTAGCTCCGAGTAACCTACCGATCTGAATAGCAGCTATTCCGCAGCCCCCTGTAGCTCCTGTCACAAGGAGGGTTTCACCGGGGCTCAAGCGGGCCTTTTTAACAAGGCCAAACCAGACCGGTCCGTAATTTACTAGGAGGGCCGCAGCCTTTTCAAACGAAAGTTCTTCCGTAAAAGTAACGAGTCGGTTCGCCGGCCAAGTAATATATTCCGCATACCCCCCCTTCCCTGGCGTTTGAACTCCCAAAACTTGAATCCGAGCGCACGCGTTATCAAACCCAGCTAGACAATGACTACAATGACCACATGAAACGTGAGAAAACGGCATCGCCCGGTCTCCGACCTTCAAGTTTTCGACACCATTACCGACAGCCTCGATAACCCCGGCGGGCTCGACTCCAAGAATATGAGGAAATCGAACTTCTTTTCCGAAATAAAAATCTAAAAGAGGTTCTCCTCCATAGACGCCAGCCCTCATTTCTACATCCAAGCGGTTTACTCCACTAGTGTGGATTCTAAGCAGTGCCTCTCCAGGTCCCGGAGTGGGCGTGGGCATTTCGTCGCAACGAAGAACCTCGGGAGGACCAAATTCAGGTACTACAACTGCTTTCATTTTCGTCTCCTTCTTTTCGTCTTTTGTAAGATTTAATTATCCTATTTATTTCCAATAAATTAGAAGCTGTTCCATAAACATATTTATCAGGTCTTATCAATGCCGCTTTACAATCATGGGCTGAGAACCAGTCGGCCAGGAGATGCCCCTTTTCAGCTATTTCAATTTCAAATTCGTGTTCGGCCCCTGCTTCATCTACAAGGAGGCAAAAGGTAGCTTCACTCGTATTTGCAATCTTAAGTAAGTCCTCGCCTTTCACCGTGTCTAAAAGGTCAGCCATTACTAGCAGACTAGGACCGTCACCAATCACATCATCTAAGAGGTACGTACCGCCTTTGTATGAGACGTGCGGTTGAGGAAGGACGGAACCTGCTCCAGCCTGACCAACCTCAAAGAATCCTGACTCGAAGTCGGGTATAAGTGATTGGCGAATTCTTACTGAGGGAGGATTTCCGAATTCAGAAAGCATACTTTCGTCTCTTTTGTTTGCTTCTTCAGCGTTCAATTCACAAATCACCTTTCCTAATCCTTTAGCAACCTCAGTCGTAGACCTTACGTGCGGCGCCCGCTCCTCCATATAACTGTCTAAAAACCTGTGAGGAGCACTCCCCTTCAGAATCTCGTCCAGTTTCCACGTGAGGTTTGATGCGTCTCTAAATCCTTGAGTCATTCCTTGTGCCATAAAGGGAGGAGTCATGTGCGCTGCGTCACCCAATAGAAGCACCCGGTTCTCCCGCCAGGTTTCAGCTACAACCGCATGGAATTCATAATTCGCCCAACGCCAGAGAGTAGCATCGCTTTCTTTAATCCAAGGGGACAAGAGGTCCCACACTTCTTCCTCCGTTATGTCATCACTCCAGTTCTCATTTGGAAGGCGCATAATTTCCCATCTACGGTGATTTTCGGTACCGATCACGTAAGTAGCGGGACGTCTCGGGTTGCAATATTGAACGATAGTTCTTGGTAGAGACTCTAAAGCATCATCGGAACACAACACGTCGATCACAAGCCAAGGTTCGTCAAAATCCAAAGATTCCATCTTTGAAGCAATAGCTCCTCGAACACTGCTCGAACCTCCATCCGCACCAAGGAGAAACTGTGCTCTAATAGCCGTCTGTCCCTCCGGCGTGTCGATTGTCACCACTACACCGTTTTCCTCTTGCTTAAAACTCAAAAATGTTGCCGGAGCGCAAGCAACGACTGATGGGAATCTTTTTAAACCGTCTCGAAGTATTTTCTCAAATTGTGGCTGTCGGAATACATAGTTTGGGCACCAGCCGAGCGGGTA
>DKAI01000139.1 GCA_002450755.1 Deltaproteobacteria bacterium UBA6930 | reverse complement strand
CAAGAGTCCCTGCAGTAAAAAATAAAACTTGGCGCCTCGACAAAAGCACCGTAGGGCTCTCTAACTTTCTTTTAGATTCCTGAACCTTCGCTCTCTTCTCTAACATGAAGACCACACTCCCGTGTTTCTGGGTTTTCCCACCACCACCTCCCCGAACGTGGATCTTCGCCTTCAAGAACTTCTCGAGTGCAGGGGTCGCATCCAACGCTTGGATAAGACTCCCCGTGCAAGCGGTTGGTGGGTACCTTGTGAACACGAGCGTAGGCCCAAACATCATCCGAAGTCCAGTCTGCTAGGGGATTGATCTTTAAAATTCCGCCCTTCTCTCCATCCACTTCGACTTTAGGCGTTTCACGTCTTGTGACGTTCTGCGACCTGCGTAGCCCTGTGATGTAGGCATCCAGGCCCCGCAAATACTTTTTGTTGGGTGCGACCTTCCTTACTCTGCAGCAGAGTTGTCGCTTTTCCAAGGATTCATAAAAGAGGTTCGGTCCGTGCGTCTGAACCATCTCCTGAACAGAGCGATTCGAGGGGAGAATAATCTCTACTTTCTTTTGGTACTTATCTCTCACCCGGTCGATCAAGTCGTAGGTCGCCTGAGGAAGCCGACCCGTATCAAGCACATACACTCTGCTCGAAGGTTCAATAGAATGCAGCATATCTAACAAAACCAAACCCTCGGGGTTTCCAAAGGAACAGGATAGGCTCAACCTCGGATGAAAATTATCTACTGACCAAGTAAGAATATCGGTTGCAGTCATCGACTCAAAATCGCGATCGATTAATTTTCCTAAATGACTGTTTTTATTTGGTATTATTGATCTTTGTGTACCAATTTGTTTCACAATCAACTGCCCTATTTATCTACAACTCCAGATAAAGGGTAGCTCAACATTCGATATGTTCTAATTAATTATAATTTTAGTATTTAATTTAAAGGACTGAGGCCAATTTTTCTTCCATGGTCACAAGCTTGTCTCTACGTTCGTCGACTTTGATTACCGTAGAGACTCGCTCTGCTCCGCCATCAAACATTGCCTCCTGCATTTTTCTGATAACTTCAAAGACCTCACGCATGTCTCCCTCAAGAGTTGTAAACATTGGACCGACCTCAAATCGGACCCTTTCCTGCTCCCTCAAAACGCCAATGGCTTTTGAGACGTACCTGCCGACGCTAACCCCCTCTCCCACTGGTGAGAGGCTAATCGCTACAATGGCCATAGTTGAACTCCTGATAAAGGTTGCAAAACTGAAATTTTCGGAAGGGAGTCTAGGAGATCCTTCACTCCCTTTTTAAGTTTAGGGTGGATCCACTGAGGTTCAATTTCGAGTAGTGGCACTAAGACGAAATCCCGTTGATGCATGCGTGGATGAGGAAGAGTCAAATTCTTCGACTCGAGGCAGGAAAATTCCCACGAGAGCAAATCCAAATCAAGAACCCTCGGTTCATTGCGGGTAGTACTTCTTACTCGTCCTGCCAAAATCTCGATGCGATGCAACTTCGATAATAGTACCTGGGGATCAAGAGTAACCTCTAAATGCAGTACTGCATTTAGATAAAAAGACTGACCTGGTGGACCGAGAGGAGGGGTCTCGTAAACAGAAGAAGCTCTAATTATTGATATACCGACCTCGTCCTGGAGAGAGGCAACGGCAAAACGGAGCATCTCGAGGCGATCTCCGAGGTTGGAGCCCAAAGCAATCCAGGCATTTTTTGTCTTCGATCCTGTCATAGGCACCTAATACCAATCAGTCTAATCGCTACAATGTAGATATGTCGGCCCAAAATAGTCTTCCTCCCTCTATCAAGACTGAGATCCCTGGGCCAGGAAGCCAACGGCTCTCAAAACGCTTATCTGAGGTGGAAACGCACGATGTCACTTGCTTAAACCCGCCTCCTATCTTTTGGCAAAAAAGCTCGGGGGCAAATATTTGGGATGTTGATGGCAATCGCTTCATCGACCTTTCAGCCGCATTTGGTGTCGCAAACGTAGGCCACAGCCATCCTGATGTCGTTGCAGCAGCAGAACGCGAGTCCCGGGAACTCCTCCATGGGATGGGAGACGTTTACCCAAGCGAAAGTAAGGTGGCTCTTTTAGAAAAGCTTACATCTCATTTTCCTCAAGGGGAAAAATCCCGAACGACTCTCTCTTCCTCAGGCTCAGACGCGGTAGAGACCGCAATCAAAACCTCCATACTCAAAACTGGACGCAGTTCTATCTTGGCATTTGAAGGCGCCTACCACGGCCTTTCATTGGGCACACTACCAGTGACACACAATGTAAAATTTCGAAAGCCCTTTGAGTCTAGGCTTCCCCGTTCGACTCATTTTGCTCGATTTGACGATATCAATCATGTCGAAGCCACGATGGCCGCAATGAACGAAAAGCCTGCTGCAATTCTCGTAGAACCTGTCCAAGGAAGAGGAGGGGAGAATGTTCCTCAACCAGGCTTTCTCCCTTTTCTCCGCGATCTCTGCGACAAGCACGAGGTCCTTCTCATCGCAGATGAAATCTATACTGGTTTCGGCCGAACCGGAACCTTTTTCGCTTGTAACCGAGAAGAAATCGTACCTGACCTACTTTGTCTAGGAAAAGGTATGTCGTCAGGAATGCCTATTTCCGCCTGTATCGGCAGAGAAAGCGTTATGAATTCCTGGCCAAAATCAAAAGGCGAAGCACTGCACACGCAAACATTCCTTGGCCATCCTCCCGGTTGTTCCGCAGCACTTGCAAGTATTGAAATCATTGAGAGAATGAATCTGTCCTTAAGAGCCAAAGAACTTGGTGACAAGGCACTCAATTTCCTATGCGAACGATTAACAGAAAACAGCAAGGTATCGGAAGTTCGCGGACTAGGTTTAATGATAGGAATTGAGTGCACGAATTCATCGACTGCCCAGGCTACCGTGCAGGAATGTCTCAGACGAGGGATTATTCTCTTGCCATCAGGAGAAAAAGGAACGGTACTTTCGATTACTCCTCCACTTAACATTTCTTCCGAAATCCTTTCTTTTGCGCTAACAACGATCGTCGAATCTCTCGAGGATCAGCAATGATCAGTCGTAAGGAGATAGATCGGGAAGTTTTGCAATGGATGTCTGAACCTTGGGAGGAAGACTCCGAACGTTTCAATGATCTAGCTTTAAAAATATTCCGACATCAGATTACCCATTGCGCGCCTTATAAATCTTTTTGTCAAAGTCGTGGTATATCTTCAGAAATAGATACTTGGAGAGATATCCCCGCTGTTCCTACGACAGCATTTAAGGAGTTCTCTCTTCGCACTTTTCCAGAGAATTATATTTGCAAGACTTTCCGAACTAGTGGAACGACCCAGAGTACTAAAGGTGAATTGCACCTCGATACTCTGCAGCTGTACGAAAGATCTCTTAGGTCGAGTTTTGAACGTGGTCTTCTTCCCGATGTAGAAGGCTCAGCATCAATATTTCTTCTCGCACCTTCAACAGAAGAGGTCCCAGACTCATCTCTTTCGCACATGTTTTCCGTAATGCTCAGAGAACGCGGTCTTGCCAATAGTCGTTGGCTTATTAAAGAAGGCGAACTTATGCGTGATAGTTGTCTCGAGGCATTAAATGAAGCGCAGAACTGTAGTCATCCCGTTTTGTTTGCTGGTGCAGCATTTGCCTGGGTTCACCTTCTTGAATTTCTTAAATCATGCTCTATGAATTTTAAACTTTCTGAAAAAGCACGGTGCATGGAAACCGGTGGCTTCAAGGGAAAAGTTCGAGAAGTAAACCGCAGAACACTCTATGCGGAAATTAGTTCACTTTTAGGTATTTCAACAAATATGATTGTCAACCAATACGGAATGACGGAACTTGGTAGCCAATTTTACGACAGTAATATTTTTTTACCGGGCCATCCCCGAAAGAAGATGATACCTCCTTGGGTTCGCGTCCTGATAAATGATCCCATTACCGGAATTGAGTGCCGTCTAAGCGAGGTTGGAATCATCAATATTTTTGATCTGGCTAATACGGGAAATATCTTGGCTATTCAAACTTCTGATGTTGGAAAAAGAACTGAAGGTGGCTTTGAAGTAATTGGACGATCGGAATTTTCTGACTCGCGTGGATGCTCAATTGCTATCGACGAGATGCTGGAGAGCCAGTGAGAAGAAACCATAACCCAGAGGTTGAGCTCTTTGACTTTCCTTTTGAGGATAATATTGACTTACTCTCTACCTTCGTTACGGAATGGTCTAAAGGTGATGGGCCAATAAGGAGGACTCTTGAAGCGAATCTTCCCGAGGCAACCGGGTTTCATGCTGAGACCGTTAAAAAAGGGCTGGCCGTTGCATGGGATGGATTTAACGGAACCGATCTCTGGGAATGTGTCGAACGCGAGCTCTTAAAGCCGCTTAGGACATCTTCTCCTAGAGGCTTCCGGCGCACTACTATTGTTCTTGCTGGCTCTCTCCCGATGCCGGCATGGCACGGAATTCTTCTCCCTTTGGCGCTACGATCCAGAGTTTATGTGAAACCTTCACGCCATGATCCAGTATCTGCTCGAATGTTTCTCAAAGCTCTCGCCCAAACTAGTCCTATACACGCAGAGGCAGTAGAGATTGCTCCTAACGACGATAGAAAGTCATTAGAAAAGGAAATTGGGCAATCTGAATGTGTGGTTGTTTATGGAACTAACGAAACCATCGAATTGATTCGAAATCAGTTGCCCGCAAATAAGCGACTAGTCTCATATGGACACAGAATTTCTTGTGGGGTGGTAGGCAAAATTAAAGCTGCTCAAGACTTACAAGAGGCCGCCACGTCACTTGCTTTGGATATTGCGCTTTGGGATCAACTTGGGTGCCTCTCACCGGTAGAGGTATTTGTACAAAATGGGACTATTGATGATCTTGCCGACGAACTAGCGAACCAACTTGAGAGTGCAGAGAACAAATGGCCGAAAGGACAAAGGGACGATCTAGCAACCGTTGCACTGGCAGGTGCCATTAGCGATGCAGAGTTCCGAGCTGCTGCCAACCCAAGGACACGCACTCTGGTTGGATCGAATTACGAATGGGCAGTGGTTCGAGAATCTGATAATCGACCTAGACCGAATCCCCTCAACCG
>DKAI01000053.1:3129-5343 GCA_002450755.1 Deltaproteobacteria bacterium UBA6930 | reverse complement strand
TTCAATCGCGCGAACAGCGTCCTCATTTATTTCATTACCTGCGGGAAGTAAAACCTGACCATCCATCGGGTCAAGAATATCGTCGAGTGCAGTTCGTCCAAGGACTCTCTCTCCAATCGATTCGATGATGTCTCCACCTTCGTAAAGAGTCTCCATTAATAATCCGCCCCGAGTACCGCAGTCTTCTTCACGCACGATCATATCTTGAGCAACGTCCACCAGACGACGGGTCAAATAGCCTGAGTTCGCGGTTTTAAGGGCCGTATCGGCGAGCCCTTTCCGAGCCCCGTGAGTCGAGATGAAATATTGGAGTACCGAGAGACCCTCGCGAAAATTAGATGTAATCGGAGTTTCGATAATCTCACCAGAAGGTTTCGCCATCAACCCTCGCATACCTGCCAGCTGCCTTATCTGTTGCGCTGACCCACGCGCCCCGGAATCAGCCATCATGTAGATAGGATTGAAACTTGGTACGCGTACATCCTTACCAGCTCCATCCTTTACAACATCCGTACCTAAATTGGAAAGTAGCTCTTCGGCAATGCGCTCAGTAGCATCCGCCCAGATGTCAATGACTTTGTTGTACCTCTCTCCATCACTGATTAATCCATCCAGATACTGACTATGCACTTCAGAGACCTGTGAATTAGCCGAATCGATATGCGCCTCTTTATTCCCCGGTATCTGCATGTCATCTACACAGATTGAAATCCCCGCACGGGTAGCGTTTTGATAACCCAGCGTTCTGAGTCGATCAGAAAGAATCACCGTGGCCTTGCTTCCTAATCTTCTATAAGCCTGATCGATAAGTTCACCTAACGCCTTTTTGTCCATTACCTGATTTATTACAGAAAACGGAATTTCTTCGGGAACAATTTCGGAAAGGAGGATACGACCTACGGTCGTGTCTTCCGTTCCATGCTTCATGCGCACACGAATCCCCGCATGAATATCGATCTCGCCAGCGTCGTAGGCCACGCGGACCTCTTCTGGGCTCGAAAAGCGAATCCCCGTTCCTCGTGCCGCATCACGTTCTCGAGTCATGTAGTAGCAACCAAGGACAATATCTTGGCTAGGATCGATTATTGGACGCCCTGTCGCAGGACTCAAAATATTATTGGTAGACATCATCAAGACCCGCGCCTCGATTTGCGCCTCCACCGAAAGAGGCACGTGAACCGCCATCTGATCACCGTCAAAGTCAGCGTTAAAAGCCTTGCAAACCAACGGGTGTAGCTGAATGGCCTTACCGTCTATTAGGGCAGGCTCAAATGCCTGCATACCTAGTCGGTGCAAAGTAGGTGCGCGGTTAAGAATTACAGGATGCTCTTGAATAACTTCTGCCAATATGTCCCAAACCTCAGGGCGCTCGCGCTCTACCATCTTCTTAGCAGCCTTGATAGTAGTGACATAACCACGCTGCTCTAGCTTCGAATAGATAAAAGGTTTGAACAGTTCTAGTGCCATTCGACTGGGGAGTCCGCACTGATGAAGTCGAAGTTCCGGTCCGGCAACTATGACCGATCGCCCCGAGTAGTCGACCCGCTTACCTAAAAGATTCTGGCGAAACCGACCCGTTTTCCCCTTGAGCATATCTGAAAGAGATTTTAATGGTCGTTTACTTGGCCCTGTTATCACCCTTCCCCTGCGACCATTATCAAACAGTGCGTCCACCGCTTCTTGAAGCATCCTTTTTTCATTACGGATTATAACTTCCGGGGCATTGAGTTCGAGAAGTCGCTTTAAGCGATTATTACGATTCAGTACTCTTCTGTAGAGATCATTGAGGTCACTCGTTGCGAACCTCCCTCCATCCAGTGGCACAAGAGGTCTCAAATCCGGAGGGAGGACGGGAATAACCTCCAATATCATATGTTCCGGGCTGTTTGCGGACTCACGGAATGCATCTAGTACCTTTAGTCGTTTCGCAAGCTTTTTCCTTTTCGCTTCACTCGTCGCTTCCTTCAGTTCAACGCGAAGCTGCTTGCTTTCTTCCTCGACATCGATCAAAGAAAGCATCTCCTGAACAGCTTCCGCCCCAATCCCGTAATCAAATGCATCTCTTCCGTACGCCTCTTTGGCCTCTATTAGCTGCTCCTCGGATAGAAGTTCACCCTCTCGCAACTCCGTCTCACCAGGATCAATCACTACGTAGGCCTCGAAGTACAAGACCTTCTCGAGATCCCGCAAAGTAATCTCAAGAAGATTCCCAAT
>DKAI01000053.1:0-2769 GCA_002450755.1 Deltaproteobacteria bacterium UBA6930 | reverse complement strand
GGTGTCGCAAGAGAAATATGACCCATCCTCTCTCGTCGTACCTTGCTCTGGATTATTTCTTCACCGCATTTTTCGCAAACAATACCCCTATACTTCATTCGCTTGTATTTGCCGCAACTACATTCGTAATCTTTTACCGGACCAAAAATACGTCCGCAGAAAAGTCCATCTTTTTCAGGTTTGAAAGTTCGATAATTAATCGTTTCCGGTTTTTTTACTTCACCAAAAGACCATTCTCTTATTTTATCAGGAGAAGCAATCGCAATACGTATCGCATTAAATCCAAGAGGATCTTTAGGCTTCTCAAAGAGATTGTAGAGATCGCGCATCATGATCCTCCTAATTATTTTGGTCTTCGACGAGCTCAACATTTAAGCCGAGTGCTCGCAGTTCCTTGACTATCACATTAAAAGCCTCCGGAAGTCCCGGCTCCAGCTGACATTCGCCCTTTACAATTGACTCATACATCCTCGTACGCCCCTGAACGTCGTCCGACTTCACGGTCAAAAACTCCTGCAAACAATGAGCAGCACCGTAGGCCTCCATTGCCCAAACCTCCATCTCGCCAAGCCGCTGCCCTCCGAATTGGGCCTTTCCACCCAGTGGCTGCTGCGTCACAAGGCTATACGGACCGATACTTCTTGCGTGAATCTTGTCATCCGCAAGATGATGAAGCTTAAGCATGTATAAAATTCCGATAGTTACGTCATGATCGAAAGGTTCACCCGATCGCCCGTCAAAAAGAATAGTTTGTCCCGTTCCCGACAAACCAGCGCTCTCAAGTTCATCTTTTATTTCGTGTTCGTCAGCTCCATCAAACACGGCCGTTGAAACATGGATTCCGTGACGTACATTTCCCGCAATATTCCTGATCACTTCCTCAGAGGCTTCATCCAATATTTCTGCGATTTTATCATTGCCGTAAACCTCTTTTAATTTCTGACGTAACGCATCTGTACCTGCGTGTTTTTCGATTAATGTATTAATTTGAGTCCCCAGACCCAATGCGGCCCAGCCTAAATGTGTCTCGAGGATTTGCCCAATATTCATTCGCGAAGGTACACCCAATGGATTTAAAACAATATCGACTGGATTACCCTCTACGGTATAAGGCATATCTTCCTCGGGCAAGATTCTGGATATAACACCTTTATTTCCGTGTCTCCCCGCCATCTTATCTCCCACGGAAAGCTTTCTTTTGATTGCCACATAAATTTTAACCATCTTGAAGACGCCCGGAGGTAGTTCGTCCCCCTTCTTAAGTCGAGCAACCTTTTCGTCAAAGACATTCTTTATGATCGAAATCTGTCCGTCAGCGCGCGCGAAAATGCTATCGATTTTGTCTTGCACATCTCGGGCGGAAACTTGGATCTCCTTCCACTTTCTTTTAGGAATCTCTTCAAGCTTTTCCTTGGTAATGAGCTCACCTGCAGCGATCCAATCTTCAACTCGTCTTTCGTCTCCCAAGCGGTTTGCTGCGGTATTCCCGACATAAAAATCTTGTACTTCTTCTAAAGCATTGTCTCGAATAATTGATGTCTCGTCTTCCTGATCCTTTCGGAGCCTTTCGACCTCAGAATCTTCAATTGCCCGCGCACGTTCATCTTTTTCTATTCCACGACGAGAAAACACTTGAGCACCAATCACCACGCCGGATTCTCCCGGTGGTACCCGTAGCGATGTATCTCGGACATCGCCCGCCTTCTCCCCAAATATTGCGCGAAGAAGTCGTTCTTCTGGCGAAAGCTGCGTCTCTCCTTTTGGCGTGATTTTCCCAACCAGCACATCGTCTGGCTTTACTTCTGCACCTATCCTGACAATCCCAGATTCGTCGAGATCTCTCAAAGCCTCTTCACCTACGTTTGGTATATCGCGTGTTATTTCCTCCCTGCCCAGTTTCGTATCTCTCGCGACACACTCAAATTCTTCGATATGCACTGAGGTGAAGAGATCATCTTTAACCAACTTCTCGGAAATCAAAATAGAGTCTTCGAAGTTGTATCCGCCCCAGGGCATGAAAGCCACCACGACGTTCCGACCGAGAGCTAGTTCTCCTCTCTCTGTCGCAGGGCCATCTGCTACAACCTGTCCCTTCTTTACCTTATCCCCAACCTGAACAATTGGTTTTTGGTTTATACAAGTATTCTGATTAGACCTTTGATATTTTATGAGGCTAATAATATCCACATTTGACGCTGCCCCATCGTCCTCATCAGGCTTAATCACTATTCGGCCGGCATCAACAGATACGACGACCCCGTCTCTTTTAGCTACGACGGTTACGCCTGAATCCCGCGCCACCACAGCTTCCATCCCCGTGCCCACAAATGGCGCCTGGGTTCTTAACAAAGGAACGGCTTGTCTTTGCATGTTCGAGCCCATTAGCGCTCGGTTTGCATCGTCGTTTTCTAGGAACGGAATCAGAGATGCCGCGACGGAGACGAGCTGATTGGGAGAGACATCCATCATATGCACTTCGTTGGGTTCGATCATTTCGTATTCGCCTGTTTTGCGTGCCGACACCGCATCTCTTACAAATTTCCCTTTTTCATCGAGCGGTGCATTCGCTTGAGCGATACTCAGTCTCTCTTCTTCAAGTGCAGAAAGGTATTTGACCTCATCAGTAACGCGACCTTCTTCGACTACTCGATAAGGGGTTTCTATGAAACCAAAATCGTTGACTCGGGCATACGTTGAAAGCGATGCAATCAAACCAATATTTGGGCCCTCGGGAGTTTCAATAGGGCAGATCCGACCGTAATGAGTAGG
>DKAI01000214.1:3432-4889 GCA_002450755.1 Deltaproteobacteria bacterium UBA6930 | reverse complement strand
GAAGAGTCGTAGCCCCTGTATTCAAGCCTTCTCAAACCATCGATAAGGACATCGACTACCGATCTATTTTTCCCTACGTACCCGACAATGCCACACATGTAAGCCAGCCACCTATAAGCCTAAAAGCTGAAAGAATATTTGAACGTATGGTCTCATAGCAACATTTACTCTCTCACCTTACGGTGTTTAGTTACCCACCCCTCGACCGTTCGTTGCTTCTCGCGAGCGACCACAAGAGCATCTCGTGGGACGTCCTTGGTAATCGTAGATCCGGCGGCGACAAAAGTGTCCGAGTCAATTCGGATCGGGGCGACGAGGTTCACGTTGCAACCGATAAATGCTCGAGCACCAATGGAAGTGCGGTGCTTATTAACTCCATCGTAATTTACTACGATGGCGCCACAACCAAAGCTTGCTTCATCCCCGACGTCAGCATCGCCGATATAGCTTAGATGGTCCGCCTTTACTCCTCGACCGAGCGTACTATTTTTTACTTCCACGTAATTCCCTATTCGAGTCCCGGAACCAATGTGACAATTTGGCCGAAGGTGAGCAAATGGGCCTATCTGCACGTCGTTTTCAATGGTACTCGATTCGATAATCGAATTAGCCTTGATTTGAACGCCTTCCCCAAGACGAGTCTCGCCCAAAATCGAACAACCGGGCTCTACCCTAGAGTCTTGACCAATTTCTACTCCCGTATCTATATAAGTAGTGGCCGGATCGACAAATGTGACTCCATTCTCCAGCAAGTCGGACAAATTTCTTCCTCTCTGAATTGCCTCTGCTTCTGCCAATTCCGCTCTATTATTTACACCCAAGACCTCATCGTCATTCTGCGAAGGAATCGCTTCGACCTGTAGGCCCCTTGAAACCGCTATCTCAACAAGATCGGTTAAATATAATTCCCCTTGAGCATTCTCATTCTTCAGTTCGTCGAGTGCTCCCCAAATAAAATCCGACCGGATCAGGTAGACACCACTATTGTATTCAACCAATTTAAGCTCTTCCGTCGTAGCGTCAGTACTCTCTATTATGCGCTCGACAAAGCCCTCTTGATCTCGTTGCAACAAACCGGGAAGCGGACGTTTCGTAGAAAGCAAAGTCAAACTCGCCCCGCTAATTCTTTTTTTACTCACCATCCCCCGAAGAGTTTCGGCACAGAGAAGTGGAGTATCACCGTAGAGTACAAATATTTCACCTGAGAAGTTCTCTAGTGTTTTTCGAGCCTGCAAAACAGCATGACCTGTCCCCTTCTGATTAAGTTGCCTCACGAATTCCGTCCTGCCCTCAAAGTAAGCTTCAACTTCTTCAGAGTCTTTACCTACCACGGTTACGATCCTCTGGGGTTCAAGCCGCTCCGCTACTCTGAGTACGTAATCGAGCATCGGCTTACCAGCGATCTCATGCATGACTTTTGCACGTCGGGATTTCATTCTGGTACCCTGCCCTGCGGC
>DKAI01000214.1:0-3057 GCA_002450755.1 Deltaproteobacteria bacterium UBA6930 | reverse complement strand
GGCTTGAGTTCGTTCCAGAAATAGAAACAACAAATCGCCAAAATGACGGTCATGGGCCAGGCAGAAGAGGTTACACACCAAAAAAAGACTCGCCCAAGCAATTACTGGTGCAAACGGCGCTGATTGCCCAAAATAAGGCCACCTTCCCCATTTGTGGGGCTTTGCTGGTTTGGAACAGAGGATGCCTAAGACCTATAGCTGCCCCATAATGTTCTGTTAGCCTTCTAGAGTCCTTTTGGGGCGTTAACAATCTTTTTGGAGTCTCACTTATCCAAGTCTACGGAAACAAACAAGGCCTTCGAGCAAGTCAACTAAAAGGGTTAGAGAGGCTGACGCGGCGCCGCTTACCAGCGGAAAGGCTGATTACCCAGGATTTTGCCCGAAGCCTAACCGAAATCAGCTATGAAATTCGACGGCAAGTAGGGGTACTTGTAGACCGTCGCGGCAATGTGACACACGTCATGGTTGGAGATCAGCATGGCATAGAAATGCCTGATTGGGGTCGTATAAGAGCAGGTCGAGGACGGCTAAGAGGGTTTCGTTGCATCCATACTCACCTCGGACCTGATGGCCTGGATCAGGACGATGTCACCGACCTAACACTGCTCAGGCTTGATGCAATGATCGCAGTAGAGGTGGATGACCACGGCCTGCCCGGAAATGCACATGTTGCAAGTCTTATGCCTCCCAATGACCACGGGAAAAGCGTACTAAACTGGGAAGCTAAGCCTCCCTCGAGGTTGACGGAAAACTTCAGGGACTGGATAGGTTCTCTCGAAGAAGAACTCTCCCGAACCGATCAAGCTCAGGAGGTCGGTGCTACCGAACGGGCTCTATTAGTTTGCGTGACCGCCGGGCGCAAACGCGAGGAATTTGAAGCTTCTCAAGCAGAACTCCGCGAGCTGGCATACTCGGCAGGAGTATCTGTGGTCGATACCGTTACTCAAAATCGGCCTAGGGTCGATCCGAGATTTGTCGTTGGTCCAGGAAAACTTCAAGATCTAGTTATCCGATGTTTCCACTCAGGGGTCGATTTAGTTATCTTCGACGACAATCTAACGCCAGCACAGGTACGAAATTTAGCTGAACGTCTCGAGTTGCGTGTCATTGATCGAACACAGTTAATCTTGGATATCTTCGCCCAAAGAGCATCTAGCAAGGAAGGGAAAATCCAGGTTGAGCTAGCCCAATTGAGATATGTCCTGCCTCGACTATCTCAGAGTGATACATCCCTCTCGCGGCTAGCAGGAGGAATTGGAGGACGAGGACCCGGAGAGACCAAGCTGGAGAACGACCGTCGACGAGTGCGAGAACGAATCACCCGTTTAGAGAAGGAAATTAAAAAATTCTCGCGTGAACGGTCAGGACGAAGAGCAAGGAGACAAAAAAGAAACCTCCCAATACTATCCATAGTAGGTTACACGAACGCAGGCAAAAGTACTCTCCTTCGCACTCTTACAAAAACTGATGCACACGTAGAAGATAAGATGTTCGCTACCTTAGACACATCCTCCCGTAGACTCCGATTCCCAAGAGAACGTGAGGTGATCATCACGGACACGGTCGGTTTTATACGCAATTTGCCTAGCGACCTAGTTGCAGCCTTCAAGGCAACTCTAGAAGAGCTTTCCGAGGCTAATCTTTTTCTCCATGTTATCGATGCGAGTTCAGAAGACGCGGAAAGACACATTCGGGCAGTCCGGTCAGTACTTTCCGAGATCGGCCTGAGCAAAACACCAGAAATCTTGGTTTGGAATAAATGTGATCGCATTTCAGAACAAGAGGCGAAAGCACTCGCCGATCGAACAGGCGGTACTGCAGTTTCTGCAATCTTAGGCGATGGCCTAGGGGAGCTTTTAAGAAATGCAGAAGAACTAATCTGGGCAGAAGATGAAACCATACACCGCCGATTTGCTAATGCTCAAGTCGTCAACGGGAGCAGAAAATGAGAGCAAAGATTACAGGGGCCGGCATGTATGTACCCGAAAGATGCGTTCCCAACGAAGAGCTTTTGGAGCGTTTCGAGTGCTCTGAGGAGTGGATAATCCAACGTTCTGGAATTCGAACGAGGCACTGGGTAACGACTGAAACACCTGCTGACCTAGCGGAATTCGCTTCACGAGCAGCTCTTGAAAGATCTAGTCGGAGCGCCTCCGAAATCGACTGCATTATTTTGGCCACTCTTTCACCTCAGGCTGAATTCCCAGGAACATCCTTCTTTTTGCAAAGACAATTGGGACTCGAAGACACCCCTTGTTTCGATCTACGCGCGCAATGCAGTGGATTTATTTTTTCTCTTTCTGTGGCTAAAGGATTTATCGAAAGTGGTCAGTTTGAACGAATCCTAGTAGTCGGATGTGAACTTCAATCCCGTGGGCTTGATATGACCCCTGAAGGCCGGGACGTAGCAGTTCTATTCGGCGATGGCGCTGGGGCCGTAATTGTCGAAGCAAGTTCCGATAAGGATAATGAAAGCGGCCTACTCGAGATTCGACTTCATGCTCAAGGTAAATTTGCAGAGAAACTTTGGACAGAAGCTCCGGGATGTGCCCTAAACCCACGAATAAGCCAGGAACTAGTCGAGGAAAAACGACATTATCCAAAAATGATGGGAAGGATGGTCTTTCGCCATGCGGTAAGACGAATGCCAGAAGTACTACTTGAAACACTCTCTGCCGCCGGCCTAGAGCAAGACGATGTAGATTTATTCTTATTCCACCAGGCGAACCTACGAATTAACGAGTATGTGGCTGAGTCCATGGAAATACCAGAAAACAAAATCCGTAACAACGTACAAATATATGGCAACTGCTCGGCAGCCTCTCTGCCTATGCTCTTGGCTGAAGCTCAAGCGGATGGGACTTTAAAGCACGGAGCCCTTGTGTCGATGACCGCATTCGGGGCAGGTTTTAGCTGGGCCAGCGCTCTCGTCCGCTGGTAACCAATAATGCGAGGCGGCATTTTAACCATGTCACGCAGCGTTACCTACTCGTAATTAGGTCCATTTTTGCAGATACTGACGCAACGCGTTAATATCTGGACCCTAAAGGGGCTCTT
>DKAI01000065.1:1818-6058 GCA_002450755.1 Deltaproteobacteria bacterium UBA6930 | reverse complement strand
TTTCTCAAGTACCCCAACCACATCAGGATGTAATTCTTCAGTACGAATATTACGGGCTATTCTTCCCAGATCAGGTTTTTTCCCGATAACTCTTGCAATCGGACCCTTGATTCCTAGGAGTCGTTTTGCATCGAGAGTTTCGAAATCCTCGTCCTCAAGATTAGACGGAATTTCGCGCTTAATAACTTTCTCAAGCTCACGAGATGTTTCTCGACTAGCAAGCGCAAAAGCAAGCGCCCTAGGAACTAACAGATAACTCTCTATATGACGTCGTCTCCACACAAAAAACTCTAAACCTGTTTCCGAGTCGGGATAAATCTCAACTGGATCGTCACGATCCAGTATGCACAAAGCTCTTATGCTCTCGTGTTTTCTGATTTCGAGTTTGAAATGATCTCTTGCTCGCAAGGGTTGTCGGCCTCCTAAAATAATTGCGGACGCATTAACACCCTTGGACAGTTCGCGCGACTCACACATAGCAAAAATCGACAGAATCTCTCGATCTCGTGGCCCCTCTACGTAAAGAATGAATTGTTCAGTCATCACAGTTCAGATCTGTATCCTGGCATGTTTTTCACGAATTTGACTTTTCCATTAGGGCGAGACATTCCACATGAGGAGTCTGAGGAAAAAAATCATAGGCCTCAAGAAAGGTCAGGTCATAACCTGCGTCGACCATCAAACCTGCATCGCGAGCAAGCGTAGCAGGATCACAGGAAACATAGGCAACGCGTGGTGGCGCTAAATTCATGAGGCCATCAATAACCTCTGACGAGAGGCCTTGGCGGGGAGGATCAAGCACCGTAACTTGCGGATCAAAACCTAAAAGAGATCCTCCTTGAAGAGCAGCTTCCACTGATGTCTGCAAAATTTCTACCTCGGAAAGAGATCCACAATTTAGAGTTAGATCGGACACCGCGACTGAATTCACTTCAATCGCTAAAACACGAGAAAATCGTCGTGCCAATTCGCCAGTAAAAAACCCAGCTCCTGCATAAAGTTCCAGAGCCCTCTCTCCAAAGTCAACAATACCACCCAGAGAATCTCTTAATTTATTCCTTAGGAAGCGATGAGCCTGAAAGAAAACCCCAGATGAAACTCTTATCTCTTTTCCTCCCGCTCGAATACCGATACTTTGATTATCGTCGTCCGCTGGCAGGAGCACCGAGGTCGTATCTCCATTATCGCCTACTGCTATCTCCCACTCTCCAGCGCGACCCTCCGAACTCTCGGCCAAGGAGGAAAATATTTCGTCCAGATCGGGAACAAGTACGGGGCATCGCCGAGTATTACAAATGGCATGGGAACGAAGCTTTCTGAAACCACTTCGTTTGTCATCAACAAGAACCCGTGCTCTGCTGCGATAGCCATAAGGTTCTTCAGATTTGTGCATTTTGAAATCTCTAGGGATTTTTATTTTCGCAATTCTAGAAAAGGCGTCCTCAACTATTGAGCTTTTTGCTTCTAATTGAACGTCATAATTCAAATGCTGCCAACTACATCCCCCACATACACCAAAAACAGGACACAGAGGATCCGTCCTTCCAGCGCCCGGTTCGATCAATTCTACTGTTTCGGCGTGTATGAATTTGGATCTCGCTTTCACGGGCCTCACCTGTAACCGATCCCCCGGAGCGCTCCAGGGAACGAAAACTACCCGTCCATCAGGCGCGTAACCAATGCCGTCTCCCCCTGCACCGAGACGTTCAATAGTAGTTGTAAAGACTCCCGACTTACTTCTTTTTTGCAGATTTTTAGTCAAACAAAAACCCTAAATTTTTTAGTTTTTTACGCACTTTCTCATCTGTTTCTAAAACGCTCCGTAGAACAGCTACAGGCGGTCGGTTCCAGCGGGCTTTAGGTACCGCAAAATCGTATCGCTCGGCACTTAGGGACTGGAATTTAAGTCCTGACTGGCTGGCTACAGTTTCAATCGCTACTCCCCAGTCAGCACGACCTTGTGCAATGGCGGCCGCAACAGCGTAGTGTGAACGCGGCTCGTAATCATACCCAGCGGGTTTTAATCCCTTGAGGATTTTTTCAATCACGATTCGAGTACCAGACCCTCGATTCCTATTCACCATCCTTAAAGATTGATCCTCTAGCAATTCAGAAAACTCTCGTGATTCGTCAGGTCGGGTCAAAATTCCTTGCATACGACGGTAGCCTTTAATAAGAAGCAATTTGTCGCCCCTGACGAAGGGGTTGTTGTACTCACCGCTCTCCGGGTCAAGCAAATGGATCGGGGCCAAGTCACATTCGCCACGTTCTGCCGCCGCTAGGCCGGCCTGACTTCCAACCGCAAACAATTTAACAGTAAATCCCCGACTCGAGATGGCGCTTGCAATAACATCGAGGCCAACACAGTGGCTTCCAATGATTACTAAATCAGAAGGCCGACGATCTCCTCCAATAAGAGTGACATTTACATCGCTCTGACTGGTCACGAGCTCGACATTCCGCCCGATACGAACGAATCCATCGGCACGACTGAAAGAAGTTACCGATCCACTGCCTTTGCCCATCGGATACGCTGAAAGATCTCCCGAATCGTTCTCTACTAAACCAACCAATAGATATTCAAGACGACCTCGCTCCGACTGCGTAGTGATCGCTAATTTGGCTGAAATTTCTTGACGCCTTTCTGGACCTAGCCCTGCCAATTCACGAATTAGCGGAGCAACAAATTCATGAAAAGTAAATACGGCCGATGTAGGAAAGCCTGGCAGCACAACGACTGGAGTTTTTCCGGAGACAGCTAGGCAAATGGGTTTACCTGGTTTCAGTGCAACTCCATGAACGATTATGCCTGGCTCAAGAGACCCAACGATTTTAGCGTTTAAATCTCCTTGCCCTTTTGAAGTACCTCCTGACAACAAAACTACATCCGCATCGCTCAAAGCTTCTGATACAGCACGAGTAAGAAGTTCTTCATCGTCACGAAATACTCCGATGAACTTTGCTTCGGCGCCAAGCTCCTTCACTGCATCGCCTAAGATTCTTCCATTGCTGTCGTAAACCCCACCCATTTCTAATGGGGTACCCGGTGTAAATATCTCGTTTCCAGTTGAAATGATCGCAACCCTTGGTTTTCTCACCACCTCAACTTCTGCGCAGCCTATCGCAGCCAAAACGCCAGTTTCTCTGGACGAAAGTCGAGTACCAGAAAATAATACAGTCTCACCTCTGCCAATATCGGTCCCTGCATATGAAACTGCAGATCCGGGAACGCAAGGTTTTCTCACGAGCAAAGAATTAGAAGAATCTACGTCTGTAAACTCGACCGGGACCACTGAATCAGCCCCTCGCGGTAACATCCCACCCGTGGCGATAGTGGTCGCGGTGCCCCGCTGAACAATCTGCATTGGCTTCTTACCCGTAGCTAAGATTTCTGAGTTCAGTTCTAAGCAAATCGGATTTTCTTCAGAAACCCCGTAAGTATCTTCTGCTCTCACCGCGAAACCATCCATATTGGAGCGATCAAAAGCCGGAACGTCCACTTCGGCGCGGACAGACTGAGCTAAAACCCGCCCAAGAGCTTCAGAAATTGACACTCTCTCTGTGTCTAGGGGGCCGAAATCTAGTGCAGATCTCCAACGGGATTCGGCTAAATCTCGATCAATAACGGTAAGGAACTGATCCTGTTTCATTGATTTTGATCAACCAGTTCGTCGTCGTAAAGAATCACGGTAACCTTTTCACCTTCTGCCATTCCCTCATCGTCACGAGGCACTAGCACGCACCCAGCAGCCCTGACAGTCGACGAAAGAATTGAGGCACCGGAGGTGGCAATAGGTACAACCAAGCCATCTTCTAAAGCGACTCGAACGTAGTCTACTCTTCCTACCTGAGAGCTAATCTTCTTTCGGAGGGGCGCCGTTAATCTACGATGGGGCCATGCTCTATTCCGTCCACCCAGCGCGCGAATAGTAGGTCCAGCGAAGAATTCATAAGCCGACAAACAGCTTACGGGGTTGCCGGGCAAAAGAAAAACCCACGTCTCTCTACCTCCTCTCGACAATCGTCCTATTCCAGTCGGACTAGAGGGTCTCATAGCAATACCGTGATAATCGAGCCTACCTAACTCTGCAACCAACAAAGGCGCATGATCTTCCTGACCTACCGAACTACCACCCGAAACCAGCACGACGTCTGCATCGCCACTTTCAAGCTCCGTGCGAATAACTTCCGCTCGGTCAGGCAGAATCTCAAACGGCTGAACTTGCCCACCGTCCCTTTC
>DKAI01000065.1:0-1438 GCA_002450755.1 Deltaproteobacteria bacterium UBA6930 | reverse complement strand
GCTGGAAGCAACTCATCCCCAGTGATTACCAATTGCACCCGCGGCCTTGAAACACATCTAACTAACGTAGCGCCCACAGATGCTAGAACACCGACATCCTGTGCTCTTAGTTTTCGTCCAGCTTTCAGAACAAGATCACCGATAGAAACATCCTCTCCAATCTCTCCTAGGTTTTTGAGAGGTGGAACTGAGTCACTCACCCTTACGGCACCGTTATCGAGCTCACAAACCTCCGCAGGCACGACTGCATTACATCCCTCTGGCAAAGGTGCCCCAGTCATTATCTTAACCGCCTCATTTTCTTTCAAACTTACGCCTTGAAAAGGTCTCCCCGGAAAACTCTCACCTACAACCCGTAGCCCTACAGGATCATATTGCGACGCACCAAAGGTGTCCTCTCCCCTCACCGCGTAGCCATCCATGGCTGATCTTCGAAATCCAGGAACGTTCACTTCTGCAACGACGTCTTGATCTAAAACTCTTCCATAGGCATCCCTAAGTAAAACTTCTTCAGAAGGAAGACACAGGGTTGTTTTTTGGAGAAATTCATTAACATCCTGAACATCGGCGCGACTCTTAAACCCTCGCATACGAACGTCTTGAATGTGCGATTCTCTCATCGAAATTTAATAAACCTGTTCAGATTTGACTGCTTCAAAAAGAAACGGGCGAGAGACTTCTCCCGCCCGCTCTTTCTTCGGCAGTACCGTTATCCTGCAGCGCGTGCCGTGAACAAATCTTCCTGATTTGGCATGCGCTTCTTCGCTGCAGCAATGATATCTTTGGGAACATCAAAAACCGTGGGTTCTTTCCCGATTGGGTCTTCGGTAAGGCAGTCCGCGAGAACGTCATCGCTTTCCGTAAACCCTGCAGCATCGTTAAAGGCCCACTCGTCTTCGAGGACCTGCCACCCGATATCAGCGATTTCCTCGCGAGTTATCTCGCGACCGACCATTGCTCCGTAGAATCCCCTAATATCGTCCATGTTCGGTTGCAAAAACTGGCAGAAACCCGACGAATCACAAACAGCATTTACAATTTGCACCTTTTGAGATTCCCAAGCGTACTGCTCCGGTTTTAATCCGGGGTTAATTATCAACCCCGCGGTGTGATCTGCTCCCATGGGGCTAGTGCAATACGTAACCCCCGTTGCCTTCAAGGGTCTTGGATCCCACGCAGGTAACGCCTGACCTTTAGCAGTTGGCACCCTAGAGTGACCACAGTACTTCCCTGTAGCAACCGCCCCATTTCCTATGGCCCTGCCAAGTTCGGTTCCATCTGAAATTTCTTGCATCAGTTTTTTCATTCCGGATGCATCCCCCCAAGCAAGACGGTCTGCGTCCATATAAACCGCGATAGCCGCGCCAGTTTCGACTGTATCCAGACCTATCTCGTCACATAAACGATCCAAGTCGGCCACGTCCTCCCAATCAGAAAC
>DKAI01000123.1 GCA_002450755.1 Deltaproteobacteria bacterium UBA6930 | reverse complement strand
AATCCGAGATCTCCCACGACGCTATTGTGACTGCGTATGGCGAGACGATATAACAGGAATAGTTGATCTCTTTGCGCCTGACGGCGCATTCGTCATCAGCTCGGGAGAAGGAGCGTCAGATGAAACTCGAGGGACCAAAAATCTTTTAACATTTTATGAATCTGCCCTCGCAGAAGTTCAACCTCGTCCATACATACACAATCACGTCATCGAAAATCTCACCGACAGTCGGGCGTCCGGGCGGTGCTATCTAGCCGTACACAGCGCGAAAAAAAATATGGAATTTGTAGGCGCTGGCTTCTACGAAGATACATACGTAAAAATTAATAACGAATGGAAGTTTGATTCTCGCCTCTTCTCGGCCGCACGAATAGACTTAGGCCCAGGATCAAAATCTTAAGCGAATGCCGGCGGTTTCGATTCACGGACTCCAAACAAAATAATGGTACCAATTATGATTAGGTTAAGAACGTTAACTAAGAAACCGGTAGCAAAGCCTGGAAAATAGGTTCCTAATTCAGCGAACATTCTCCCAGCAATCTCTGGACCTAACCCCATTCCTATTGCGCCGAAAAGGACAATAAGTCCAACTCTAAAACCTAGTCGCTCCGGAGATAGGTGTTCCCTTAAGATTACGGGATAACACGGGAGGATACCTCCAAAACCCAAGCCAAATAGAATAGCAACACCGTATAGAGCTACAAAACCATCTGAAAATGCTATCCCCACCAGGCCAAGAGCTTGTATAGATGAAGTTAAGAAAAGCGTTCTAAGGCCCCCGAGATAGTCACAAACAAATCCCCAGCAGATGCGGGCCACCATGGACGTAGCCATAAGTATTGCCAGCAAAAGTGCACCATCTGAAAGGCTGAAACCTTTAACGGCCATGTAATTTGGAAGATGAACTAAGGGCATCGACATTGCCGTGCAACAACCAACTACAGCGATACAAAGAAGTATTACAAGCATCTGTGGCGAAAAGGTTAAATTGTCATTCTCACTTTCGTGGCGAACGACATGAGATTTTATCAGCTTTTGATCGGGAGAGGATGCCCTCAGAACAAAACAAAGAGGAAGCATCGTGACCAGAGCAATCAGGGCAAATAGCTCATAGGTAAACGAAAATCCGTGGTCGGCCACCCATAGATTGAAGATAGGTGGCCAAACTGCGCCACCTAGAGCATTCCCACTTCCTACTACTGCTGTCGCGAGCCCTCGACGTGCCTCAAACCACCTTGCCGCGTTTGCAAAAAGTGGGGTTACCAGCGCTCCGTTGCCGAGACCGCCAAGCAAAACAGCGTAAGAAATCAAGATGACATTAAAATCGGAAGTGAAGGAAACCCAATAGGATCCTACAACTATGGCGAGCGTCCCAACAATTGCGGGTATAAACGGACCTCGACGATCGGCGAACCAACCCATTGCTATGCCACCCACTCCCATCCCTAGCATTGCCAGTCCGTATGGAAGTGACGCCGATTTTACGGGGATACCTAACTCATCTGCACGTGGAACAATTGCAATGCCCACGAGATAGTAAATGCCTGACGCCACAGCAGTAAGTACCAAGGATACTATCGCCACAACCCACGCATGGATCGAATCAACTTTGTGTGCTTTCGGCATTCTAAATGAATTATTTCCTTAGACGGTTGTCAAAGTGTAGTACATCGGAAACACAAAGGGTTTCCATATCGTAGAAAAGAGATTTGCTTCTCTTCGAGGGAGTTTAACCCTTTGCGATCATCTCATTGCCAAATTCTCTAATCATTTCACGAGCATCGATACCAAAGACATTTAAAGCAATATGATCCACGCAGCTTCTTCTAGTTCGTGAATTCAACCCACAATCTCCCCCGCGGGCCCTGTGAGCGTGGATGTCATCTTCGTGTAGAATGAAGGAAACCTCGAATGCTCATAAGAGCTACTGATCGGAGAATTTTATGACGGATGTCAAATTCGGTCTCTTCTTACCTACTGGTGATTTTGAAGAAACTTTGCAAGCAGCTAAAGCAGCCGATAAAGCCGGCTTCTTTTCCGTTTCCATGAATGACCATTTTTTTACTCCATTTGGCACGCCTGAAACTCCCCAACTTGAATGCTTCACTACCCTTACTGCGATCGCCGCTGCTACTGAGAAGGTTTACATGGTGCCCGCCGTAGCTGCGATTTCTTTCAGAACTCCTCCGCATTTAGTCAAGATTGCTACGACCTTGGATCACGTGAGCCGCGGTCGGTTTATCATGGGTCTTGGGGCCGGATGGAAGCCCGATGAGTACCACTCTCACGGTTACCCCTTTCCGAGCACCCCCGTCCGACTCGAACAACTAAGAGAAACGATTCAAATCGCAAAGGCCATGTGGCTTGAAGAGAAACCCTGTTTTGAAGGCACTCATTTTAAAATTGAAAATGCTTTCAACAATCCAAGGTCATTTCAGAAGCCCCATCCTCCAATCATGCTAGGTGGATCTGCTACCGGTTTACTCCGAATTGCTGCTGAACTGGGCGACATGGTCAATATTATCCCTGCTACAGGAAACGGGAAAGATTTTCCCAATGATCCCGTCGTTACGAGAAATTTTGACGACGCTCGACTTCTCAACAGAATCGAGCTTCTCAAAAAGTTTACTAAAGAGGCAGGACGTGATGCCGATGAGGTGAGCCTAAGCGGACTTACGCTTCTCATCGTCTCAGAAAAAGACGACGATCCAATGTTCGCTGAAGTGTCCGGTCAATTAGGATTCCCAGATGTTGAGGCTGCTAGAAAATCCCCTCTCATCCACTTTGGTACACCAGAACAAGTAACGGAAGAGCTTCAAAGGAGAATCAGAGACACTGGAATCTTGTACAACATTGTCGCACCTCTTAATCCCGAGTCGCAAACCCTTTTCTCCGAGCGAGTGCTGCCGGAATTTTAGAAACTACGCCGAACAAGCTCTCTTCACAATCAACTAGGAGTCACTAACAAGATCGGACCTCTTCCGCCGAGGCGGGTTCACTAGCATCAGGCCGGCCAACACCATACCTCCCCCAAGAAAGACACTCAAAGTTAAATCTTCACCGAGGAGAAGAGCTGCCCAGAGAATTCCGCAGAGAGGAACAAGGTTTATGTATAACGCGGCACCAACAGTTCCCAGTTCTATGACTGCCTGGTTGTACCAAAGGAATCCTAACGCAGAACCTATAAATCCGAGAACAAACATTAGGCCCAGAGCTGTCCAATCGGTAAACATTGCAAGCGATACCATCGGTTGTTCGAATAGGAAAGGAAAAAGAAATCCTACACCAACCCACGTCGCCACGGTCGTTGCTAACAAAGTAGGTAACTGTTCAAAAACAGGTCTAATGACTACCGTATAAATAGCCCAAGCTAGAGCACTAAAAAAAACTAAAGTTTCTCCCAATCCAACAGTGAGCGTCTTTAGGGTTTCCCAGCTTCCATCCGTGACAACTATCGCTGCACCGACAAACCCAAGAAGAACTCCACCTACTACTGCGACTTTCGGAACCGAGCGATAAATCAGTAAGTCTAGAATTACCACCTGAGGAGCAATGAGCCCAATGAGCACAGAAGCATTCGTTGCAGTTGTATGTTCTAAAGCTTTAAACAACAGACCATTATGCAGGCAGATACCGAAAAGCCCCAAAAGCAAAAAGCGAAGCCACAAACTTCTAGGAATTTTTTGCCACGCTTTCTCAGTCGAACAAAACAGGCTCAAAATGATACCCGCAAACAAGAATCGGCCAAATACGGCAACGAACGCCGCTTGATACTCTGCGAGAAACCTTCCGATGGTTGGAGTTGCCCCCCAAAATACAGTCGCGAGCAGTAACTTGATTTGGACTGACATATACAGGGATGCCTACATGCCGTGCCAAGTCTCTTCAATATGGAGTCGAGTTAAGTGAATCTTCTTAATCTTCCACTGCCCGTCGACCTTTTCATATTCTTCGTGGTAGTGCCCCCAGCCTTTAAAATCACAGATCGGTAATTTTAAATGATCGAACATTGCCCAAATACCAGTAGCCGTCGTCTCACTAGTGAGTTTTAGCTCAGGCATAAATCCCTGATGCATTGATTTCACAGGATGGGCTAATAGCCCC
>DKAI01000060.1:6011-12250 GCA_002450755.1 Deltaproteobacteria bacterium UBA6930 | reverse complement strand
GGTATCCATCCCTTGGATCCACGTTCCGCTTTAGTCTTTTCATTTTCTCCGCTTGCTGGAACTTCGATTACGACCTCCGCGAAGTATTCTGTTGTGGCTAAATCGCCTTTGACTGGTTTCCTTTGCGATGCAATGTCGAGTTCAAATTTCGCGATTAGTGGAAAGCGGATGGGCGTTGATGCCTTAGTATTTGTTGGGAAATGTACCGATCATTCAGTGTGGCTTCATGGGACTTTAGTTGGGACTGATATGTGGGGGGCGCCAAATTCAGATGTTTTAAGTGAGTACGGATCTTATGGTGACGTAGCAAGTATTGGCAGAGCAGGGGAAAATAAAGTTCGTTTCGCAACTCTTTCTAACGATGGTCGTCACGCGGGAAGAGGTGGCCTTGGGGCTGTCATGGGCTCAAAAAATCTCAAAGCAATTGTAGTTGCGGGAGATGTGCCAACTAAAACCAAGGATAGAAAGACTTTGGATCGCATAGCTCGCGATTTGAGAAGACGGAGTTTGGGTCCTGCAACTGTTAAATATCGGGAAGTAGGGACGATTTCAAATCTTTCTGCTTTCAATAGGCTAGGTATCCTACCCACTCGGAACTTTCAGCAGGGCAAGTTTTCGGGAGCTGATAAGTTATCTGCGGAGTCTTTAATCACTAAAAATTCTAAGAGTCGCACAGCCTGTATGAGTTGCTCAATTGGGTGCGAGCACAGGTTTAGCCGAAAGTCGGGTGAAAAAGTCCGTCTCGAATACGAGACTCTTTTCGCTCTCGGGCCACTGTGTGGAATCTCTGATCCCGAAGCTGTATTAGAGGCTGCAACTCTTTGTGACAAGTTAGGCTTAGATACCATTTCTACCGGTGTGACAATTGCTTTCGCCATGGAATGCAATCAACGTGGGCTGTTGTCTTCTGGCCCTCGATTCGGAAATTCGGAAGACTTATGTCGACTAGTTGGAGATATCGCTGAACTTCGCGGATTAGGGGCACGGCTTGCCCGAGGGAGTTATAATTTTTCTACTTCACTCGGAAAAGCAACGCTTTCTTTTGCACCACACGTAAAAGGTCTTGAGTTGCCGGGCTATGAACCTCGTGCACTTCACAGTATGGCGCTAGGACTCGCAGTTGGAACCCGCGGCGCAGATCACAACCGCAGTTCGGCTTACGAAGTTGATTTTTCAGGGAGAGCAAATCGCTATCATGGTGGCAGAGTGAACGCTGAAGAAGCTGCTAAAAGCGAGGAAAAAGCAGCTCTCCTCGATTCAATTATCTTATGCAAGTTTCTTCGAGGAGCATTCGACAACCTCGAAGATGAAACTGCTGAAATTCTCTCAGCCCTGACAGGTTGGGATATCACTAGTTCTGAGCTTGTGACTTCTGCAAAAAGAATTATTTCTTTAAAGAAATCTTTTAACATCAGAGAAGGTTGGCTTCCAGAAGATGACACGCTCCCTCTTCGTTTTCTTACTGAGACACTAGAAGGAGAAACTCCCGCTTCTCTTACGAAAGAAACGTTAACTGGAATGATTAGTCAATATAATAACTTTAGAGGATGGGAAACAAATGGCTATCTGAAGAAAAACGACTATCTCGATCTGGCAAAAGATGGAGTAGTTGTAAAATTTGATCAATTGGCTAATGCAAGAAAAGAAAGAAAGAGTTTCCTTTTAAATGAAAACTAGCTCTCCTATATCACTCTCGATCGATGGACGGGTAATCAAAGCGGACCATAGCGACACCATTTTGACTGCAGCAAAAAAAGCAGGAATTGAAATCCCGGTGCTTTGCCACGATTCAAAATTGAAACCGGTAGGTGTCTGCCGGCTATGCGTAGTTGATACTGGCGAGCGTGTTCTTCCTGCTGCATGTGTTCGAAAGTGCGAAAATGAGATGGTGATTGAAACTAAATCTCCAAAGGTTGAGAAACATCGCGCGATGCTTTTAGATCTCCTCATGTCGGACCAAATAGATCCAAGACTTGATCCGAAAGAATCAACAATCGGAGGTAATGAACTTTTTTCCTTGGCTCGTGACTATGGAGCGTCTGGTTTACGTTTCAAAAACCCTGAACTAGATACTAGAGGTAAAGATGATAGTTCCCAAGTAATCTCTGTTGATCATCAAGCTTGTATTTTATGCGATCGCTGCATCCGCGCATGTGATGATATTCAGGGAAATGAAGTAATGGGGCGCTCGGGAAAAGGATATCTAACTCGCATCGCATTCGATTTAAATATACCAATGGGAGAAAGCACTTGTGTTTCTTGTGGTGAATGCGCAGCGGCCTGTCCGACAGGTGCTTTGGTTGATAAGGCAATTTCGTCACCAATCCGTCCTAGAGAACTCCTTACGTCTGTCGATAGTGTTTGCCCTTATTGCGGTGTTGGTTGTGCTCTTACTTATCATGTTGATCATTCTTCGAATAAAATTGTAATGGCAGAAGGAAGAGAGAGTCCAGGAAACCAGGGACGACTTTGCGTAAAAGGACGATATGGCTGGGATTACGCGCATCATGAACAGCGTTTGAAAGTCCCTTTAATACGCAAAGAAAGCGCTTATCCGAAATCCGGGATATCGGACGAAGTGCGAGGAGGACCCGGTAACCGAGGGAAGCCAGGCGGAATCGTAAACTACGATGACGTACTTCCTGCTTTTCGGGAAGCAACATGGGATGAAGCGCTTGATCTAGTAGCTGCAAAGTTTCTCGAAATCCGAAATACAACCGGACCAGAAAGCCTGGCAGGTTTTGGAAGTGCGAAGTGCTCTAACGAAGAAGCTTATCTATTTCAAAAATTTGTCCGCGTGGCTTTTGGAACAAATAATATTGATCACTGTACACGCTTATGCCACGCGTCAAGCGTCGCAGCACTTTTAGAGGGAATCGGTAGCGGTGCTGTTACCACAACTTATGGTGATATCGAGAATGCCGATGTGGCACTCCTAGCTGGAACAAATACGACTGCTAATCATCCGGTTGCCGCTAGTTTTTTTAAAGAGGCACATAAGAGAGGTACTAAATTAATTGTTGTTGATCCTCGTCGTTCAAGCATCGCTGATCACGCTGATTACTACTGCAGAATTAAGCCTGGTACCGATGTGGCATTCTACAATGGCTTGATGAATATAATTTTAAAAGAAAATCTCGAAGATCGTACTTTTATTAATGAACGCACAAATGGAATCGAAGAGTTAGAGAAATCTTTGGAGTACTATAGTCCGGAACGAGCTAGTGCTATTTGTGGTATTGATTCAAAAGTTTTAATCGAGATTTCTAGGCTATTCGGAAAAGCCGATGCGGCGGTAGTGTATTGGGGGATGGGAATCTCTCAACATGTTTACGGGACGAACAATGCTAGATGTCTTATCTCTTTGGCTCTATTGACCGGAAATATTGGGAAACCTGGTTCAGGGCTTCATCCACTCAGAGGACAAAATAACGTACAGGGCGCGAGTGACGCTGGTCTGGTACCGATGGTATTTCCAGATTATCAATCAGTTGAGGATCCAGAAATAAGAGGAAAATTCGAATCGGCTTGGAACTGCAAGCTAGATCCTAATAAGGGTTTGACGGTAGTTGAAATAACGAAAGGGGCATTAGAGGGAAAAATTCAGGGAATGTATATCATGGGCGAAAACCCGTTCCTTTCAGATCCTAATGTCAATAAAGTAAGGAAAGCGCTCTCCAATCTTTCATTCTTAGCTGTCCAAGACATTTTTCTAACTGAGACCGCAGAATTTGCTGATGTCATTCTTCCCGCTAGCTCGTATCTCGAAAAGCTTGGAACGTATACGAATACTGATCGTCGCGTGCAGATTGGCCGTCCGGCATTGGAAATGCCAGGTGAGGCGCGTCTCGATTGGAAAATTATTTCCGACGTTGCGCGTCGCATGGGTTATCCAATGGAATATGCCTCTCCTGAGGCTATTTTCGAAGAGTTCTCATCATTAACTGACTCGTACCAAACTTTAGATTATCAAACTTTGGGCTCGGTAGGAAAGTTGTGGCCTAACCCAAACCCAGCTCAAGAAGACGGACCAAAAGTTCTCTTTGATGACACTTTCCCAACGGACGATGGGCGTGCTCGCTTCGTGGCTGCTGATTGGACTGCAGCTCCGGAATTACCAAGCAATGAATTCCCTTTTATCCTGAATACAGGTCGGCTTTTGGAACATTGGCATACGGGTTCGATGACACGACGAAGCCAAGCTTTGCACAATTTGTCTCCGACGCCGTTTGTGGGAATACATCCTGAAGATGCACACAGCCTTGGAATTAAAGATGGTGAAAAGGTACAAGTTGCAAGCGCTCGTGGGAGTATAGAATTGGAGGCAAGACTTACAAAACAAGAATGTAAAGGAGCCGTTTTTGTACCCTTCCATTTTCGAGAAGCAGCAGCAAATCTTTTAACTATCGATGCAATAGATCCTGACGGAAAAATTCCCGAATTCAAATTTTGTGCTGTCCGCGTAAATAAAGTCCGAAACAACTGAATCCAAGTTTTCCTTTAGACTACGTATTAAACTGCTAAGTAACAGATCTCAATACGCTTCCTGCGCTAAAGACGGTCTCAGAAGGTTTATAGGAATTGGAAGTCTGTTTTCGGTAAATCTTAAAAGAATTTGACCTACACAAGCCAAAAACCCCTCCCTTTTTTTTCTTTTTTACCCCAAACATACTAAGTATGTTCCGTGTGGTCGTTTTTCCGTAATTGAAAGGTTTCCTTAATTGCACAATCAAACTTTCGCGAGAGGCATAAAAGCGTCTATTCAAATATTTTCTTTCCAAAATCTTTGATGAACCTAAAGAGGCAAAAATGAAACTTGGCTTTACAGTCCTAACAAAAATTAACGATTGGAAAATAGCTAAAGAAGCGGAAAATATCGGGTTCGATTCCGTTTGGTTTCCAGATTCACAAATGATCTGGTCAGATTGCTATTCAACGATGGCTCTAGCCGCAAGGGCAACCAATAAAATTAGATTAGGAACAGGTGTGTCTATTCCAGGAACAAGAATTGCTCCTGTGACAGCCCAGTCGATAGCAGGAATAAATCAACTCGCACCAGGACGAGTCTTTCTGGGTATCGGAACGGGTCATACGGCAATGAGAGTAATGGGAATGAATCCGATGAAACTTAAAGAATTCGAAGAGTATCTGCGAGTAACAAAATCGCTGTTACTGGGCGAAGAAGTCGATTTTAACTTCAATGGAACCACTCGAAGCATTCAGTTTCTTCATCAGGATCTCGGTTTCTATAATTTCAACGATCATATCCCTATCTATGTTGCGGCTAACGGTCCAAAAGCCCTAAAGCTCGCAGGAAAATACGGAGATGGATTAATTTCAGCGGGCATTGTTGATCCCCAAGTAGTTGCTTTTAGCTTAGGGATGGTGCAAGAAGGAGCAAATTCTATTGGAAGAGATCTCCGAAACAACTACCGCAAAATCACAATGAGCAATGCAATTGTTTTAAAGCCACACGAGACATTAAATGATGACCGCGTAATCGATCAAGTAGGCGCGATGACTAATACTTTGCTTCATTTTGTTTATGAAATTTACGAATTAAGCGGTAATGAGGAAATGATTCCAGAATATATGCTTGGTGTGTGGGAAGAATTTTACGAATTTGTAAATAAAATGAAAACACCCAAAGAAAAACGTTATCGAGAAATACACAATGGCCATTGTACATTCCTTCGCCCAGAAGAACGAAGGTTTGTTACACCAGAAATGATTCGGGGCGCCGTGATCGCCGGTACTGTAGATGAAGTCGTCGAAGAAATTCGAGCGGCAGAAATGGCAGGCCTAGATGAAATTACACTACTGCCCAGCTTAGATCATCAAAGGATTACAATGAAGGAATGTAAAGAAGTTTTAAGAAAATTATGAGCTTTATGTAATTTAGAATTTCCGATGACCGCCTTTATATAATTATTTTCGACATTCCGCCTTCATATTCCTATATATATGATTCGGACTAAAGGTTATGGGAGAACGCAAATGTCAAAAGAAGATGAAGATCGAAGGACCCTAGATGAAATCTATGCGGCATTTTTTTCCGGTGATCTGGATCGATGGTTATCGTTTTGGACCGAAGAGTCCATCATATGGGAAGCAGAGTCTCTTCCTTACGGTGGAACGTATCGTGGTCTAGAACAAATTAAAAAACTCGCAGAGAAGATGGGAAGTCTTTGGACTGATTTAAACTTAGAGATACACGAGATTCTTGGAAGTGATGAGCG
>DKAI01000060.1:2322-5640 GCA_002450755.1 Deltaproteobacteria bacterium UBA6930 | reverse complement strand
TAACGTTTCCTTTTGCTGAGATGTGGGTACTGAAAGATGGAAAAGTAATCGAAGTGGTTCCTATTTATAGCGATACAGCGCTGATTAATTCGGTTCTAACGTAAACCTTTGAATAGAAGAATAAAATATCGTTTTCTAATCCATAATAGAAATTATTCGAAAGACTCTCTTTGTTTTTGTAAGCGCCGAAGGGATTACCAATGATACCGATCCGATTTCGTATCCTCGCCTTGATAGCGACCGGAACCATAATTAACTATTTGGACAGAATTAATATTTCGGTAGCGGGTCCTAACATTATGAGGGAAACGGGTTGGGGTAAAGCGGACTGGGGCTGGGTACTCTCTATCTTTCTCGTAGGCTATGCCTTGTTTCAATATCCAGGAGGTTCACTCTCAGATCGATGGGGACCGCGAAGGATAGTAGGCATATCTTGTATAGGATTTTCTCTCTTCACCGCTCTGACACCTTTGGGTCAAGGTGCTCTGGCGCTTCTTTTGTTCCTCAGGTTTATGGTCGGAGCTTTAGAATCGATGACGTTTCCGTCTTTTGCATCGATGAATGCTCGTTGGATTCCAAGGAGCGAATTCGCGCGAGCTCAGGCGATACTTCTATCAGGTGTCTATTTAGGGCAAGTGATTGCTTATCCAACGACGACTTGGATTATTGAGAAATTTTCGTGGCAAACGGTCTTCTACGTAAATGCAGTGGTTGGTTTTCTCTGGGTTGCGGCCTGGCTCTGGTACACGCGTGATACACCCGAAGAGCATCCTTCGGTTCAGTCCGAAGAACTCGAAATAATAAGATCTGGAGTTTCAGAAAAGTCGCGAGACGAAACAGTCTCCCTTATCTCCTTGTTGCGAAATAGAGTGATCATTTGCCTTTGTTTAAGCTACAGCATCTACGGGTTTGTCGCGTGGCTTTTCATGCTTTGGTTCCCAACCTACCTGACCGAAGGTCGTGGCTTTACAACAATGGAGATGGGTGTTGTAGGCATGTTACCTATTGGAGCGGGTTTCGTTGGGGTAATGACGGGTGGCTGGCTTGGCGATTATCTCGTGAAGCGCGGTGTCTCCGCGAGGGTGTCGCGAGTAAGAATGCCAGGTTTGTTTATTCTCGCTTCAGCCCCCTTTTTGATTATCGGCGTAAACGTAGAATCGAATAATTTTGGTGTTGTGAGTTTTGGGATGTTTTACGCTCTTTTCTCAGCTGCGTTGTCCGGTTTTTGGGCGGTTCCGTTGGAGCTGAATCCAAAGTTTGTCGGCTCGATTATTGGTCTAGCGAATTCTTTTGGTAATGGAGTGGGTGTTCTTGGCCCTATTGCTGCAGGCCAAATTCTTGAACGAACAAATGATGATTGGCAAATTGTATTCTATTTGGCAGCATTTTTAACGGTAGCCCTTGGGATAATTTACGGGATATTTGTAAAAGCCGATAAATTAGAATTTGGTTCTTCTCGGTCTTCTAAGTGACAAAGTTACTTTTTATGGGACTGTTTTAATATGAGAACACAAGGTTTGAAGTTCAAGATAGTGCTCGTGATATCGTTTACCTTGATTTCATGTGGCAAGTCTGATCACCAGGGGGTACGGCAGATCACCGTTCATGAGCTAAAAGCAAGATTGGACGTCACGGGGCCGATCGGACTCTACGATGTTCGTACTTTAGAAGAAATCGCCATTGCAAGTATTAAAGGGGCAACTGTTTTTAATGAGAAAGCCCGAGATACTCTTGAGAAGCTCAGTAAAGACACTCCCATTATTTTATTTTGCCATCGAGGAGGTCGAAGTCAAAAGACGGCGAAAATGCTCTCATCTCGTGGGTATACAAATGTCAGCAATGTGGTTGGTGGCATTGATGCTTGGGCGAGAGAGATTGATTCGACTGTAAGTCGATACTGACTACATTCCAAGTTCTAAGCGTGCCGCTTCTGACATCATGGAGGGGTCCCAAGGCGGATCCCAAACGAGTTCTAGATTGACATTTCCTACACCCGTTACGGATGCGGCTTTAGCTTCTACTTCGGGTGGTAGTGTCTCAGCGACCGGACACATTGGAGATGTAAGCGTCATTCTGATATCCACGTCCAATTTTTCCGTGATAGAAATTTCATAAATTAATCCCATCTCGTATATATTTACGGGAATTTCGGGATCGAAAATAGTTTTCAGGACTTCGACAATGTCATTTCTGAGGAGATCTGTCTTTTTAGTTTCATCTTTTTCACTATCAGAGGTCTCTGATGAGTTTTCATTTTTTAGTTCGTCCATGGATCACCCTTTTTTTCTTATTCCTCGGTCTTTACAGTCTCAGTTTGATTGTTTACTGCTGCTTTAAAGGTATGCCAGCATAACGTCGCGCATTTTATCCGCATAGGAAACTCTCGAACCCCTGCGAATACAGAAAGTTTTCCGAGACCTGAAGTGTCAACGGGCTGTATCGGATCGCTTGTGACCATCTCTTGAAAGTTTAAGAATAATTCATTCGCTTCTACAAGCGATTTTCCCTCAATTTGCTCGGTCATCATGGACGCCGATGCTTTAGATATTGCACATCCACTTCCGTGAAATCTGACGGCCTTCACAAGATCTCTATCCACATCTACGAAGATCGTGATTTTGTCTCCGCATAGAGGGTTGTCTCCATGCGCCTTTTTGTTCGCATCGGGCAGTTCACCAAAGTTCCTTGGGTGTTTATTATGATCTAAAATAGTTGTCTGGTAGAGTTCGCGTAAATCTGACATCAGGACATCAAGTCTATTGTTTTTTCAATAGCGTGACCTAGTTGATCTAGCTCATTTGTAGTGTTGTAAATCCCAAGGGATGCTCGTGCAGTAGCCGCAACACCAAGGCGCTCCATTAGTGGTTGGGCGCAGTGGTGTCCTGCTCGAATCGCAACTCCCTCCTGGTCGAGGATAGTTCCTATGTCATGAGGATGAATCCCCTCAATCATAAAGGAGAGAATACCCATCTTCTTGGGTGCAACTCCAACTATGTGCACACCATCGATCTCTTCGAGGAGTCTTGTTCCGTACCTTAGTAATTCAGATTCGTGTTTCTCGACTTCGTTTATTCCAATAGTTGTAAGAAACTCAATCGCTTTGCCTAGTCCAATGATCCCCGCGATATCGGGTGTACCCGCCTCGAATTTGAATGGGATTTCGGCGTAGCTCGTGCCTTTAAAACTAACGGACTTTATCATGTCTCCACCACCTTGATACGGAGGCATATTTTCTAGAATTTCGGTTTTCCCGTAAAGAACTCCAACACCGCTCGGTCCGTAAAGTTTGTGTGAAGAAAATACATAAAAATCACAATC
>DKAI01000060.1:0-2025 GCA_002450755.1 Deltaproteobacteria bacterium UBA6930 | reverse complement strand
TGACATGAAATTGCATAAAAATCACAATCAAGGTCCTGCACATCTACAGCGGTGCGCGATACTGCCTGAGCCCCATCGATTAGAGTAGTCGATCCATTTGCTTTTGCCTTACTGACCATTTCCGCTACAGGGTTTACCGTTCCGAGCGCATTAGAAATATGCCCAAAAGAAACAATACGAGTTCTTGCATTTAGCATCTGTTCCCAAGTATTGATAATAAGAACGCCACGATCATCAATTGGTGCGACTTGAAGAATTGCTCCAGTGTTTTCGCATATTATTTGCCAGGGAACGATATTTGCATGATGTTCCATTTCGGTAATAAGAATCTCGTCGCCAGATTTTAGATTTTTTCTACCCCAACTCTGAGCAACTAAATTAATTGCCTCGGTCGCATTTCGCGTAAATACAATTTCCCGAGAATCTTTTGCATTAAGAAATCGTGCAACTGTCTTTCTTGAATTCTCATGTAATGACGTCGCTGTGGCAGAGAGTTCGTAAACTCCTCGATGAATATTCGCGTATTTGTTCGCATAAAGATCTTGGAGCGAGTCGAGTACGGACTGCGGTTTTTGTGCACTAGCAGCAGTATCGAGGTAGACCAAGGGTTTTCCATTCATTTCCCGTGAAAGAATTGGAAAAGAGGCGCGGACATTCTCAATATCAAATCCGTTCTTAGTCATACGGACGGTCCGAATTCAGCAATAACCTTTTCGGCTAGCTTTTCTCGAAGTTCTGGTATTGAAAGGAACTCGAACACACTGGAAGCAAATCCCTGTAGGAGAAGCTTCTTGGCAACCGATTCTTCAAACCCGCGACTTCTGAGAAAGAACAAAGCATTTTCGTCGAGTTGCCCTATGGTTGATCCGTGAGCACACTTTACATTATCGGCTTGAATTTCAAGCTGTGGTTTAGTGTTAATTTCTGCTCCGTCGTCAAGTATTAGATTGGGGTTAGACTGACTAGCTTCGGTCTCCTGCGCATCCGGTCTTACGGTTACCTTTCCTCGAAAAGATCCTTGTGCGTTATCAGAGACGACGCCCTTGTAGATCTCATCGCTTTTGCACCGCGGTACTAAATGCTCTACCCAAGTGTGATGGGTTGATGTTGCATTTCCGCTCGCGCCGAAAAGTCCCCTCATAAAACAAGTCGAGCCTTCCCCGGATAGAGCTACCTCTAGGTCATTGCGAATTAATCGGCCTTCGCTGGTACATACGAAGCTTCGCAAAGTACTATCGCTCTCCTGTCGTATTGCGATCATGGAAGTTGCCAATCCTGGGCCAAACTGTTGAAAAACGAGCTCTAGATGAGCGGAATTTCCAATGGAAACCTCGATAACGCTATTACTCCACTGGTCTTCCTTTATATGGTCATCAATCACAATGGAAGCTTCGGAGTTATCCCCGATGTCTATGAACAGTCGTGGCTGATAAGATGTCTGATTCTGTTTTCCTAATGTTTCGCAAGAGATCTCAACGTTAATAGGGCTAGATTTCTTGACGTTGGGTCCAATTCCTAAGAACACTCCATCCATAAAGGCAGTGTTAAGTGCAGCTAACGGGTGCCGTTTTATATTGCATATTCTAGGTATATTGATTTGGTTGTCTTCTAAAAGCGTCCGAGTCGCGATCCTCGAATGTTCTTCACATTTCATTTTTATCTGCGATTTCCCGAGATCAAAAGTACTTGAAATGATTTCCTGGAGGTTTGTGTACTTCCATTCTTCGTGTCTTGTATCGGGAAAACCAGTTGACTCGAACGTCTCATAGCCCGCTCTTTGCAAGCTCGACAAACTTGTCGAAGCACTTTGCTTACACGCAGCGGCGGCTAGAAGAGACCAGTCGTCACTAGCTTCTATATAGGTCCTCGACTTCATCCGGATGCAACCGTTTCATCGAGCCAGGCGTACCCCTTATCCTCGAGTTTGAGTGCGAGTTCCTTCGTTCCAGAGCGAATGATCTTACCGTCAGAAAGTACGTGTACATAGTCCGGTACTATATACTCGAGAAGTCTCTGATAATGAGT
>DKAI01000196.1 GCA_002450755.1 Deltaproteobacteria bacterium UBA6930 | reverse complement strand
TCCCCCTTATGAATAACGCGTTGAGGTTCCTCGAGAAGAGGTAACCAGGGTGAACCCGGAAAGAATCTACTCAAGCTTTCTCGCGCTTGGATGAAACGCTCTTCTCCTTTACGCGCACCAACTCCAGTCTCGGAAATTACACGTGCGGTATCCAACGCGTCGGAGAGGGCACGATGCTCCTCCTCTCGCCCCAACAGTAGGCGGGTGAAAGATTCTAGACGGAGATCTGGTGCATCAGGGTGAGTAACGGCTAATAAATCCAAAGTATCCAAAAACTTTGAAGAAGAAAATTTCTCGTCGAGAAATCGGGTGAGGAAAGACCTTTCGAATTCCGCATTATGTGCGATCAAGACACGATCGAGTAATAGTGTTCGAAAATATTCGGACACATTCTCCAACACAGAAGATTCTGCAAGATCTGCGTCTTTGAGACCCGTCAAACGAGCGACTGCACGAGGGAGTGATTTACTCGGTTTTAAGAGACATCCTGCTGTCAAGGCCCTCTGTGAGCCCGGATCGATTGCAACCACCCCGAACTCTAATATCTCCGAGGTGGAATCGTCGGCGAGACCAGTAGTTTCGAGATCTACTATTGCAAGCGGGCCGTGCGAAAGAGTAAGTTTCCCAAGAACCTTGTCGTCCAATCCCAGTTCTGCAAACGAACGTGTTTCAAGGACATCGAGATTTATGCCTTCAGCCAGCGGCTCCACTTAATACGTTCTCCAAAGCACGCAGCAGCCCAGGTCTTTAGAATCAAACGTAGATCCCGCCTTTATAATCACGGTCCTGACGAATGACAACATTAACGAGTGCAGGCTTTCCCGAAGCTGCAGCCCGTTCGAGTGCTGGTCTCAACTCTTGTGGTTCTTCGACCAACTCTCCATGGCCACCCAGAGCCTCAACAACTTTGTCGTACCTAGTAAGGGCAAGCTCAGTTGCAGCCAGTCTATCCCAACCATATGTTGCTCCCTGGGGACGCATCATTTGCCCCCAAGCGGCATCATTTCCTAAGACTCCTATCACAGGTAAGCCAAACCTCACGGCGGTATCAAACTCGAAACCATTTAAGCCAAAGGAGCCATCACCGTACACAATTACAACTCTCTTGTCTGGATTTGCGAGCTGAGCCGCTAAGGCGAAAGGCATACCCACTCCCAGCGTCCCCAAAGGTCCCGGGTCCATCCAAGCTCCTTCACTTTTCACAGGAAGAATTTTGGCGGCCGTTGCAACAATATCTCCTCCATCGCCAATCACAATTGGGTCATTGAAAGTCTCAAGCCAATCACGAACCTCACGACACATTCTTTGAGGATCAATTGGAACCTCGTTACTGTTAAGAGCGGCTTCAACTTTCTTCTCCGCATCGTCCTCGAGTTCTCTCAATTGATCTCGCCAGGAGGTCCAATCGAGTTGAGCTCCTTGATTTTTCGTTTCCTCTAAAAGCATCTCGAAACTTGCTGAAAGATTGCCAACAATTCCAACATCGGAGGGTCGGTTCTGACCGATCAAAGTCGCATCCATATCAAGCTGTATTATCTTCGCATCTTTAGGAATAGTTCGGCCAAAACGCATCCGAAAGTCGAGCAACGTGCCGGCAAGAACAACACAATCGGACTTTTGCAGCGCGTCTCTCCTTGAACGATTCAACCACTCTGGGCTATCGGGAGGAACCGTGCCTCGTCCCATTCCGTTGGTGTAAGTCGGTATGTGAGTCTCCTTCAAGAAATCGTTAAGGTTTCCCGATGCACGTGACCATTTCACACTTGTACCCGCCATTAGGACTGGGCGTTGAGATTGGCTCAACAACTCAATCGCCTTTCTCACTTCCACACGGTCTGGCGAAAGTCGAGGCGGTTCCGTTCGGATAGGGGGAACCGGTGCCTGATCCCACTCAACTTCGTTCATAAAAACATCCATCGGAATTTCGAGGTAAACAGGGCCGGGGATACCAGAAACCGCGTGCCGGACCGCCAGCTCTATGTACTCGGGGATGCGGTGTGTTTGATAAATGGAATCAGCATATTTCGTGATCGGTCTCATCACACCTACGTGATCCATTTCTTGCAAAGATCCTCTCCGAAGGTTTTCAAACGGACCCTGACCACCAAAGACTAAAATAGGGCTGTTAGCGCGCCATGCGTTCGCGACGCCCGTAACCCCATCTGTAACACCTGGACCCGCTGTAATAGCGGCGACTCCAATCTTACCCGGATTACAACGTGCCCAAGAATCCGCAGCATGAACCGCGGCTTGCTCATGACGTACATCGATCACGCGGATTCCTTCGTCGAGGCAACCGTCGTATATAGGCATTATATGTCCACCGGACAATGTGAAGATGACTTCTACGCCCGCCTCTTTTAGGGCTCGGGCCGCGAGTTTACCGCCGTGTACGGGCATAATGTTCCCTCGGTGTAGCTAGTGTTTTAAAAAATGTTCTACATCGAGAGTATCAGCCCTGATGATGGAGCGGCAAACTTTGAGCCCCCTAAAATGGTCGTAAATTACTTTTAAGTGAAGAAATAGCTTCAGGTACCCCTAATTTTCAACCAAGGGCAACCAGCCGGTAAAGTCACTGTGTTGCCAGGAACTCCACCCGCCTGTTCCATCTCCAAGCGGACTCGCCGCTTCCAGGTTCGGAGGGGTCGTTCTCTCCAAAACTAACCGTACTAAGCTTTTCTGGCGGGATCCCTAGGTTCAAAAGGTATTGCCTGACAGAGTCGGCACGTCGCTCCCCGAGGGCAAGATTATATTCTTCGCTGCCACGTTCATCGGTGTGGCCCTGAATCGTTATGAGTTTCCAGTTGTTAGA
>DKAI01000198.1 GCA_002450755.1 Deltaproteobacteria bacterium UBA6930 | reverse complement strand
CATGGGTACGGTATTCATAAGTTGATTCTTAATCTTTGTGCTCGCATCAGAAACTCTCTCAAGCATCGGGGTCTCGATGAAGCCAGGACAGACCGCGTTTACTCGAATGTCGCGGTTTCCGTATTCCAGGGCAATTGTTTTGGTTAGCCCAATTACTCCGTGCTTTGCCGCGTTGTAGCTGGCTGCGCCAGGGATACCGATAAGGCCTGCTACGGAAGCTGTACTGACGATACTTCCGCCTCCCTCTTGCTGTAAAAATTGTTCGATCTCGGCTTTCATGCAGACGAATACGCCCGTCAAATTCACTCGAATAACTCTATCCCATTCGCTAATGGGGACGTCGTGAATCTTTGCTGTTGGTCCTTCGATGCCGGCATTATTAAACGCGCCATCTAATCTATCGTGGTTCTGAACAACGTTTTTAATGAGGCTAGTTACTTGATCATAATCGCTGACATCAACGTGGTGGTATTCGGCATATCCTCCTTCTGCCTTAACGAGATTTACAGTATTAGCGCCTTCTTCATCTTGAATATCGGCAATAATTACCTTCGCTCCTTCGGCAGCGAGGACTAATGAGGTGGCTCTCCCAATTCCGGTGCTTCCTCCAGTCACGAGAATTCTTTTGTCAGATAGGGTTGTCATTCTTTTTCCTTTCGTTTCGGACTTCAAATTGTGGGTAATCATAGGCGGTGATTGGCGGAGGATCACCGGAAAACTTTTCGATCTCGATTAGGCAAGTGTGTGCAGTTGGGCCTTGGGCAAGCTGAGAAGTACCCTTGTCTCTTGTAAGAACATTAGGATTCCCATGCTTACACATTCCATGATCATCCGGGTCATACCAAGCGCCGGTACTCAGCTCCACCACGCTTTCCATTAAGGAGGTGGTTATAACCGCAGAAGCTAGGCATGAACCTCTATCGTTGAAAAGTCTCACGAGGTCTCCATCTTCTATTTTTCTCGATTTGGCAGCGATTGGATGTATGCGGCAAGGTTCTCTCCCTTTGATCTTTTCTCGTTGACTCGTCACGCCATGGTCGTACTGTCCGTGGAGACGAGTAGAGGGTTGATTTGAAATCAGATGCAAGGGGTATCTCTGTTTCTTGCCGGAGATGAGTCTTTCGAAAGGTTCGAGCCAAGTGGGGTGGGGCGGGCAATCATCGTAACCATAGCCAGCGATTTTCTCTGAATAGAGTTCTATTTTTCCCGATGGTGTCGATAATGGGAATTCAGCAGGATTGTCTCGGAACTTCGAAAGAAATATTTGACGAGCTTCGCCCATGGCGAATTCTCCATAAACATAAGTACCATCGTGAAGAATCTCTTCAAAACTAGGTGCCTCCGGGTCTCTCTCTCGAAATGTTTCGTAAAAATGTCGAACCCATTCGGAAGAGGTTTTTCCTTGAGTAAAATCTTTTTGGAACCCAAGGTGTCTCGAAAGTTCGGAAAAGATATCGTAGTCGTCACGGGCTTCGGCAAGTGGCGGAATTGCAGGACTGTTCACAATTACCAAGTTTCCACCAACAGTGATATCGCTTCGCTCAAGGGGAGTTGTTGCTGGTAATACAATATCCGCACGCTTCGCTGCAGGGGTCCAGAAGGGTTCGTGCATTATTACCGTTTCGAGTGTCTCCCAAGCTTTAGTTAATCTGTTTAAGTCTTGATGGTGATGAAAGATATTTCCTCCTGCCCAGTACACGAGCCGAATTTTAGGAAAATCTTGCTTGGTTCCGTTGAAATCGAAGGGTTCACCTGGAGATTCGAGTAGTTCCGTTATTCGAGAAACGGATATTACGGTAGATGCAGGATCACGGTCGGGAACGGGAAATCCTGGTACAGGGACTCTTATGCCTCCGTTTCCTACATTTCCAGAAGCACCAAAGGTAAAACCGATCCCTCCGCCCTCCAAGCCAATTTGGCCAAGTGCTGAAGCAAGAGCGATACCCATCCAGTAGCTTTGCTCTCCATGATCCTGGCGTTGAACCGCAAGGGTCAGGTTTATGAAAGTTCTTTTCTGAGACATTTCTCTAGCCAGATCTTTAATTTTCTCTTCGCGTAGGCCAGTGATTTTGGAAGCCCATTCCGCTGTCTTTGCAATGCCATCTGTTTTGCCGAGGATGTATTCCTCCAGCTGCGTCCAACCTACGCAGTGATTTTGTAGGAATTCAGCATCGTGCCTTTCTTCGATGACTAGCGTATGAATAAGGCCAGCCATAAGGGCTACGTCAGTTCCGGGAATAGGTCGTACCCACTCTGGGTCGAGATCTTGTGACAAATCATCTTCCAAAGGAGAGATGTTTACAAAATGGACACCTCGTCGACGGGCTGTATCTAGCCATCGTCCTGTTTCGTGCGGTCCCTGGCCCCCAAAATGTACGTGGGTGTTAGTTAGGCGAAGGCCCCCAAAACTGATGAAGAGATCGGTATTTTCTGAAATTACTGACCAAGAGGTTTGGAGCCCTACGGCCTCGAGATACGGCATGCCAAGGACATAAGGAATAATTCCCGCAGCGGCAGAGGAGGAATAGGTTCCCCAAGCATCCGTATAACTGCCGAATAAACGCATAAAACGACGGATTTGTCCTGAACAAAGGTGGAATTTTCCCGCAGAAGACCATCCGTAGGAGCCTCCATAGATCGCCTGGTGCCCATAGGTGTCACGAATTCTGATCAGTTCCCCAGACACTGCTGATAGGGCCTCGTCCCAATCCACTTCTATAAACTCTTCCCTTCCACGAAGAAAAGTTTTAGAGCCAGGGCCGTTGTCCAGCCAAGACTTTCGGATGGCAGGACGTTTTACTCGGTTCTCTTGTGTTTGCAAAAGAGATTCGTTGAGAGGGGAGGGTGAAGGGTCCTTGGGATGACCTTTTACTTTAGTAATTTTATCGCCGTCAGATTCGACAACGACAGGACCCCAGTGTGTGAGAAGAGAAGTGGATTTCATGAGATTTAAGGTACCGAAGGTTTAGTCGATAAAGTTTTAATTTAAAGCTTTATAGTTCAGGAGTTACAGAAGGTTCTTTCCGAGCTTGAGTCGCTTGCTCAATACCGTATGCCAGAGCAAAGAGTTCTTCTTCAGCGTACGGCCGGCATACGACTTCAATGCCTACTGGCAACCCTAGTCTCGTAAAGCCGACTGGTACCGAAACTGCCGGGAGCCAAGCTTGGGCTGCGATCAAGGTGTTCGTAGGAAACTCCATAGTTGCCCAGCGCTCGTTGTCGAGTTCTTTTCGCGTTGGTGAAGGTACACGTACGGTTGGGTATACAAAAGCGTCGATGCCAGATTTTTCCATCACATTTAAAAGCATTCGAGTAAAGATTTCGCGTGACGCAAGCCTTTTATGATACAGGGGGTCGAGTTCAGGAAGTTCAGGGCCGAAGGCGCAAGCTTCGAGCAGATCAAGTTTCGGGTGGTATTCACGCGTTTCGTAAAGCTGTTGAAGTGTCCGAATGGGAGAGTGGGGACGGGTAGATAAAAATTTGTTTATATCCGCCTTAGAACAGTTTTGATAAAGAGAAGTCTCCGCAATGTGCTGGTCAAGGTTTCCGAGCTGAAGCTCGATTGTCTCAGCACCGGCTGAGCGGATATCTTGTAGGCCGGAATGTATTACTTCATTCACGTCCGCACCTTCGTCGTTAGGTGATCCCATAAGGTTAGTTACGACTCCAAGACGCTTCATCTCTAAACTCTTGGGCTTTAGGGCAGAAAGGTATGACCTTGGGGCCTTCGCCATCCCATAGCTAACCGTAAGAGGATCGCGAGCGTCGTAGCCGGCGAGGACGTCAAACAGTCTCACTCCATCCTCGACTGTTCGAGTCATAGGTCCGATTGTATCCTGTTGAAAGATCAGCATCGCGAGTCCATGGCGACTGACCATGCCCGGCGTGCACCGAATTCCTACTAAATTATCAAAAGAAGAAGGAAGGCGTACCGAGCCACCGCAATCAGTTCCTAAGCCTGCTAGGGCAAAGTTCGATGCAATTGCTGAGCCTGTACCGGAACTAGATCCTCCTGGATCACGGTCGATTTCATAGGGATTCTTAGTGTTGCCTGAGCGTGAAGAATAGCCCCACCACGAGGTAGCGAAATCTGGCATCGCGGTTTTTCCCAAAATTATTGCTCCCGCAGCTCTCAGCTTAGCCACGGCGTGCGAGTCTTCAATTGGTTGGTATCTAGCAAAGGCCTTATTGCCGAAGGAGGTAGGCATTTGCTCAGTTTCGATGTTGTCTTTGACTAGAAGGGGAAC
>DKAI01000019.1:5322-9048 GCA_002450755.1 Deltaproteobacteria bacterium UBA6930 | reverse complement strand
TTCCACACCTCTCGATCGAAGCCTGTGGAGTCTTCCATTAATCTTCTAACTTCAGTGATAGGTGATTTTTCCTCGAGAAACCTTCTAATCACGCCACGAAATTCTTCTTGTTCATCTGAGAAACTAAAAGCCATACAACTATCCTAGAGTAAACCCGGAATTGGGGAAGTAAAACTTTTACCCGTAAAAACCCTTTAGTACGTTGTTAGTTAGAACTACCCTCAAACACTTGTTGTTACCTTAGTCTGAGTAAAACAGTTTTCGCAAAGTCCCGGATATATGGTGGGCGCGAACGGGATCGAACCGCTGACCGCCTGGGTGTAAACCAGGTGCTCTACCAGCTGAGCTACACGCCCCATGAACCGATTTTAGTTGACTCCGGCAGGGGTAGAAATTCCGTCTCCACCTCCAGGAATTTCAAAAATATCCTCGAGGACGTGATCCCCTTTTCGAAGGAACGCCGCAGGATCATCCACCGCGAGAGCCTGCGATAAAACCTCATCCATGTGGTCGACTAAAATGATGTCAAGTCCGCGCTTTATAGCGGAAGGAATATCTTTTAAGTCCTTCTCGTTTTCTTTAGGGACAACAATCCGTGAAATTCCACCTCGATGCGCGGCTATCATCTTCTCTTTTAAGCCTCCGATGGGAAGCACACGACCTCGGAGCGTAATCTCTCCAGTCATCGCTAAATCAGACCGGATCGGGACCCTTGTGAGAGCAGATGCAATAGCCGTTGCGATCGTAATCCCCGCTGAAGGGCCGTCCTTGGGAGTTGCGCCTTCAGGGACATGTATATGAATATCTACTTGGGAATAAAAGTTACGAGTCAGACCAAGTTGTTTAGCTCGTGACCGTACATAGGACATCGCAGCATTTGCCGATTCCTGCATAACTTCGCCCAGACGTCCCGTAACCATCAATTTCCCCTTACCCGGAGTTACAGAAACCTCTGTCGTAAGGAGCTCGCCGCCGACCTCCGTATAGGCGAGCCCAGTACACAAGCCAACCTGATCTTGCTCTTCCGCTCTTCCAAAGCGAAATTTCGCTACCCCGAGATAACGCTTAATTGCCTTAGGGGTAACTCGAACTTTTTTGTTGTCCTGATTTTTCACAAACTCTCTGGCAACCTTGCGGCAAACTGAGGCGAGTTCTCTCTCCAAGCCTCTTACTCCAGACTCTCTAGTATAGTGCCTAATTATTTCGAGAATTCCTTGATCGGTAAATTCAATCTGAGAACCGTTCAATCCGTTAGTCTCGAGCTGTTTTTTGACAAGAAAATCCGTAGCAATCTTGAGTTTTTCTCCCTCGATATAACCCGGAATGTTAATAATCTCCATTCGATCCTGTAGAGGGCGGGGTATCTGTTGAAGGACATTTGCAGTGCAAACAAACATTACATGAGACAAGTCATAGTCTAAATCAAGATAATGGTCATTGAATGTATGGTTTTGCTCTGGGTCTAAAACCTCGAGTAGTGCCGAAGACGGATCTCCTCTAAAATCCATCGACATCTTATCAATTTCATCGAGCAGAAAAATTGGGTTGCTTGACCCTGCCTTCTTCAAACCCTGCACAATCTTACCGGGCAAAGCTCCTATATAGGTTCGCCGATGTCCTCTAATTTCCGCCTCATCGCGAATGCCCCCAAGGCTTATTCTCACGAAATCTCGACCTGTGGCGCGAGCAAGCGATTTTCCAAGAGACGTTTTACCGACCCCAGGAGGTCCCACCAAGCACAAGATCGGGCCCTTTATCTTTCCTACGAGCGCCTGTACAGCTAAGTATTCGAGAATACGCTCCTTCGGTTTTTCTAATCCGAAGTGATCCTCATTGAGGATGTTCTCCGCTGCAATAATGTCTTTATTCTCTTCACCGTATTCTTCCCACGGAAGATCCAGCATCCAATCGATATAATTTCTCACTACGGTAGCTTCGGCGCTCATTGGCGACATCATTTTAAGTTTTCGAATTTCTTTCTCGGTTCGTTCCCGCGCCTCGTCCGGCATTGTTTTTTTACCAAGTGCCTCTTCTAACTCCGAGATTTCATTCTTAAATTCGTCCCGTTCGCCCAGCTCTTTTTGAATCGCTCGCATTTGTTCATTTAGGTAATATTCTTTTTGCGACTTCTCCATCTGTTGCTTGACACGTCCACTGATTCGCTTCTCGACTTCAAGCACCTCAATATCTGCTTGTAACAAAGAGAATACTTCTTCGAGTCTCTTCAACGAGTCGCGTATCTCTAGAAGGTTTTGTCTATCCTCAAGTTTGAGATTAAGGTGCGTAGCAATTGTGTCCGCCAGCTGATGAGGCTCTTTTATCTGGGAAATTGTATTGAGAACCTCGGAAGGGACTTTTTTGTTGAGCTTTACATAGTTCTCAAAAGTCGTATAGATGCTGCGCGAGAGAGAATCTAGCTCCGACGAATCGCCTTCAGTAAGGCTGAGTTCGGCTACTCGACAGCGAAAAAAAGGATCATCCTGTTCAAACGCAAGTATCTCAGCACGTTTTTTCCCCTCGACCAAAACCTTCACAGTTTCGTCAGGCAGGCGAAGAAGTTGAACGATAGTTCCAATTGTACCTATCCTAAAAATATCTTCAGACGACGGTTCATCTGTAGAAGCCTGTCGCTGCGCTGAAAGCACGAGTTCTCGCTCCCCTTCGAGAGCAGATTCGAGCGCCTTAATTGAACGAGGTCGGCCCACAAAAAGGGGCACCACCATACCGGGGAACACAACAATGTCCCTCAAAGGGAGAAGTGGCAAGATTTTAGGCGATCCCGAAACTTCACTTTCTTTCATATCGTTATTCTTTATATCTTCCATTTCCCCCTCCTGGCGGCGCAGGGGATCACGCCGACTCCGCTTCTTGCTTAAACACGATGAGAGGATCACTCCCCTGATCAATTACTTCCTCGTTTATAACGCACTCTTCAATGTCGTCGCGAGATGGTACCTCATACATCAAATCTAACATCGCGTTTTCGATTATGGACCGCAGTCCACGAGCTCCTGCTTTTCGAGCTAAAGCCTGGCGTGCAATCGCAAGTAGTGCTCCATCTGTAAACCTCAGCCTTACCTCTTCAAATTCAAATAGCTTTTGATACTGCTTAACAAGTGCATTCTTAGGCTGGGTCAGAATGTTTATTAAGGCTTCCTCATCCAATTCGTCTAAAGTCGCAATTACGGGAATGCGGCCTACGAACTCGGGAATTAGACCAAATTTCATAAGATCTTCGGGCCGAACCTGAGAAAATAGTTCTCCCAATTGAGCCTTCTCTTTGCTTTTGACTTGGGAACCAAAGCCGATACCATTCACACCTATTCGGCTTTCAATCACTGAATCGAGATCTACAAAAGCTCCTCCGCAAATAAATAAGATATTGGAAGTATCGATTTGCAAGAATTCCTGCTGGGGATGTTTGCGGCCTCCCTTGGGTGGTACGGACGCAGTAGTACCTTCAATAATTTTTAAAAGTGCTTGCTGAACGCCCTCTCCAGAAACGTCACGTGTTATCGAAGGATTTTCGCTTTTCCGCGCGATCTTGTCGATTTCATCGATATAGATGATTCCTCGCTGCGCGCGCTCAACATCGTAATTGGATGCCTGAAGAAGGTTGAGAATAATATTTTCAACATCTTCACCCACGTAGCCAGCTTCAGTCAAAGTTGTGGCATCAGCAATGGTAAAGGGTACATCCAAAATTCTGGCAAGCGTCTGCGCGAG
>DKAI01000019.1:0-5115 GCA_002450755.1 Deltaproteobacteria bacterium UBA6930 | reverse complement strand
TTGAGAATAATATTTTCAACATCTTCACCTACGTAACCAGCTTCAGTCAAAGTTGTGGCATCAGCAATGGTAAAGGGTACATCCAAAATTCTGGCAAGCGTCTGCGCGAGCAAGGTCTTGCCTGACCCGGTGGGGCCGAGAAGAAGGATATTTGATTTCTGCAACTCGACATCACCAACTTGCTTTTGGTGCGCGATCCTTTTGTAATGATTGTGAACGGCAACTGAAAGAGTTCTCTTTGCTGAGTTCTGCCCGACAACGTACTCGTCAAGGATAGCCTTGATTTCTATAGGCTTAGGGACATCCTCACGTTCCTCAGGGCTCTCTTCCTTTCCGTACTCCTCGGCAATTATATCGTTACAAAGCTCAATACATTCATCGCAGATGTATACGGTCGGTCCGGCTATCAGCTTCCGAACTTCTTTCTGACTTTTTCCGCAAAACGAGCACGACAAACTAGCCCCGTCTTCTCGCTTCTTCATCTGAGTTCTCCTAAGACCAAAGAACTGTCTCCTCCCCAGCCAAGTTAAGAATTTTTCGAATTCTCGGAGTCTCCCGGTGCTGGTGTTGAAGATCGTTGTTCCACTACCTGATCTATCAACCCATACGTACAGGCTTCGTCACCCGACATATAGTAGTCGCGGTCGGTGTCCTTTGCGATGTCATCCAAACTTCGACCGGTATGATTCGAAAGAATTTGATTAAGAGTTTCACGTATTTTGAGAATCTCACGGGCCTGGATATCAATATCCGTAGCTTGGCCTTGAAACCCGCCCGCTGGCTGATGAATCATCACCCTCGAGTTGGGAAGGGCGATTCGTTTCCCTTTACTTCCGCACGCTAACAGAACTGCACCCATCGAGGCGGCCTGGCCAACGCAAAAAGTCGAAACATCCGCACGGATATATTTCATGGTGTCATAAATCGCCAAGCCTGCCGTTACGGAGCCTCCCGGCGAATTGATATACAGGTGAACATCCCTATCGGGATCCTCCGCCTCCAAAAATAATAACTGGGCTATCACCAAATTAGCAATGTCGTCATCGATCCCTCCGGCTAAGAAGACGATCCGATCTTTCAATAGCCGCGAATAAATATCGTATGCGCGTTCTCCGCGATGGCTTTGCTCAACGACAATTGGCACGAGTGGCATGCCATCAACTCCTTATCCATGACGACTTTGCAAGGCTAGCGTGTCGGCTTCAGTGCGCCCCCGAGAAGCGAGACGTTTACCGCGGATTCTTCAAAAGACGCCCTGTTTTCACCCCATAAAACTGGCCCTCAGGCCATGTTTAGCAAATCGCCTTAAAATAAGAGGCAATCAACTAACTCTCTTCGGTCATTTCGACCTTAGCCTCGGACCGAAGGAATGCAACCGCCTGCTCAGAAGCAATCTCGGACTTAAGTGCATCCAGCATTCCCGGCTGTTCATAAGCGCTGCGAAGCCTCTCGAGATCTATTCCTTGATCTCGGGTCATCTGTGTCAGTCTCTCTTCGACATCATCATCACTAGCCTCAAAACCCTGTTCCGCCGCGACAGCCTCCAGTACCAGATGCTCCTTAACCTCTCTTTCGGACTGATCTCTCCACTCTTCACGCCAACGCGCGAGCTGGTTGGGGAGCTCATCACCAAATGCCTGGCCTAACTGTCTGGCAGTCATCTCAAGTCGCTGATTTAATCTCGACTCGACCATTCCTGGAGGAGCCTCGAATTCACACCCTTCCAGCAGAGAATCCAAAACGCTCTTTCGCTCCTCCTTATCAGCTAACTCTTCTTTTTCTTTTACTAGCCGTTCTCTAATCGAATCCTTAAGGGCATCGATAGAATCGAAATCACCTTCTGCCTTAGCAAAGTCTGCATCCAACTTCGGTCGGTCGCGACGTTGAATCTTCACCACATGGACAGCAAATGTAGCCTCCTCTCCAGCGAGGCCTTCATGGCCGTAGTCCTCCGGGAAGTTCACTCTAACCTCAAGGTCCTCACCGACCTTTGCACCTTCCAACTGTTCTTCAAAGCCCGGGATGAATCGTCCTCCTCCTATTTCCAACGTAACACCCTCGCCACTTCCTCCTTCAAATGCCTCGCCGTTTATTCGACCCACGTAATCAATCGTAAGATGATGACCGCCTGTTGCGTTCGTATCAGGCATTTCATCTACAAATAAGGCTCGTCTGTCTCTGAGAAGATCCAGTTCTGTAGAAACAGAATCTTCCTCTACCACGACTTTAGGCCGCTTTGCAGACAGGCCCGTGAGGCCGGGCAAGCTGATAATTGGTTTTACTTCCACGTTAGCCCGGTACGAATAATCTTCGCCCGACAAGGGTACGCCGCCATCAACGGCAGGCTCGGCGACCGGCCTAATCTCAGCTTTTTCGAGAGCTTCCGGCAAAGTTTCGGAAACGACAAGCCGCTCTACGTCTTCCGCAACGGAAGTACCGTAAAGCTTCTTAAGAACTGAAACTGGCACCTTTCCCTTACGAAACCCTTTGACGGATACTTGCTTACCCAGTTGTTTGAAGGCCTGAGAGAAGGCCTGCTCGACTCGAAAAGCAGGTACGACCACCTCTAGTTCACGAGAGATCGGGCCTGTCTCGCTCACTTCTACTTGAATATTTTCTTCGCCACTTTCTACCATGAACTACTACTTCCTGAACGCTTTGATAATGGTTAAAGTTATCTCTGTAACTAACCATTTATTATAATAAATTCACTCACTCTACCAGGTTCCGATATCGAGTCTTATGTTTGGCCCGCTACACACATCCTGATAAAGCGCGGCTTGGTGCCGGGGAAAGGAATCGAACCTGCATGTCCGTAAGGACGGTGGCTCCTAAGGCCACTGCGTCTACCAGTTCCGCCACCCCGGCACATCTATTGAGGCAGAGCCTAACCCGAGACGTCGCCTCGCGCCCCGGGTGTAAAGAGAATCAATTGACCGGTAATCCTATAGTGAAGGGTTCTGCAGCGGTAGCCCCAGCCGAACACTTCCATGGGTCACGCCATTTAGGTCCCAGCTGTGGGTCATGTGACGCGTAGCTGCGCAAAGGTCACGGTAGGCCCTCGCCAATGGATTATTAAGATAGACACCCCGACCGCCACCAGCATCCCAAATTAAATTTCCAGCCTCTAAAGCAAGGGTCCCAGCCATTGCTCCCGCTGCTCTAAACTTTGTTCGCTTTTCATCTGAAGGTAATTTTTTACCTGTCTCGAGGAGATCCATTATCTCTCTACAATTTTGGTGAAGCAACGCCTGCGCGGCCTCTACTGTGACTGTTGCTCTAGAAATGCGAATCTGATTCGTCGCCTCATCAAGTGCCTTCTTACCTGACATGAGAGCGACCTGAGTCTTGGCAAGTTTTACGTAGTCTCGAACCATGCCAAGCGCTATGCCCACGGAGGCACTGGAGATCAACAAACCGAAAGTCATGTAGCTTGGAGAGCGGTACATCGGAGCACGGTGAATCTTACGACCAGGACTCTCTCCACCTTTTAGATGCCTAATTGGCAGCGTCAAATGCGAAGGAAAAAAAAGGTTTTCCACCTCGACATCGTGACTTCCCGACCCTATCAACCCCATCGTGTTCCAAGTATCCAAAATCTTCAGCTGACCCTTGCTTGCTAGAAAGTAGCGTTCTTCAGAAGGGCCTTCGGTTTTCTCAACCATCCCGGACAGTATGCACCAGTCACAAGCCGTTACTCCGCTGACAAATGGCCAACGTCCTGTGAGCTCATAGCCACCTCGAACCTTTTTTGCCTTGCCAAGAGAAGGAATCAATATACCTGCGAAGAGAGCTTTCTCGTCTTGACCCCAAATCTCTCGTTGAGCTCGCTCTGGCCATTGAGAAACCATAAAGTTGTGGCCAATGTATTGCGCCAGAGCCCACGCCGTTGACCCACAGCCTGAGCCTACGGTATTGAGTACTTCCACCATTCCACCCAAAGGGGCTTCTGCCCCGCCAAACAGTCTAGGCTGCAGAACACGCGCAAGTCCCAGTTCACGCAAGTCCTGACGGGTAGACTCGGGAAGTTGCCTCTCAGCATCGCACTCAGGAGCTCGACTCCGGATTTTGGGAACCAACGCAAGAGCGCGCTCGACTAAAATTTCCCGCGAAAGTTGAGATTTTCGGGGCCTTGCCATAGGAAACCTCCCACTCGTTTCACACAGAAACCACGCGCTTGGCGTCGTAAACAAAATGCGTGGTAGGCGCGGCAGGTCTCGAACCTGCGACCCGCGGATTAAGAGTCCGCTGCTCTGCCAACTGAGCTACGCGCCCACACCAACATTTGCAGGTTAATTCCAAACAAATGCTGGGAAATGCTAGGAGGCCGTCGTATTGCTTTCAAGCCCTAAACCCATATCCACCTCCACCAGGACTTTCGATTCGAAGTCGATCTCCCGAAGCTAACTCGAGAGAAACTCGACCTCCAACAGGCTTTTCAACTTGTCCTGCCCTCTGGAGAAAATTCTTCCCCTTCGTTCCTTCTTCTCCTCCAGCTAGACCATATGGAGCTGTATTTCGGCGTTCGGTCAGAAGAGAAACCATAACGGGTTCTAAAAATCGATATTGCCTGGCTAAGCCGTCACCGCCACAAAAGGTTCCTTGCCCACCTGAACCTCTACGCAAAGAGAATCTTTCCAGAATGACGGGGTACCTCGTCTCTAGCACTTCAGGGTCCGTTATTCGAGTATTTGTCATGTGTGTATGCACTCCTGAAGCCCCGTGAAACCCTAAACCCGCACCCGCTCCTCCGCCGATCGTTTCATAGTAACCGAATTTTTCATTTCCGAAGGCAACGTTATTCATTGTCCCCTGGCTTGCGGCTACTTTCCCTATCGCACCGAGGAGAACATCGACAACTCTTTGGCTGGTCTCCACGTTCCCGCCTACCACAGCTGAATTTTGAGGAGGATTCAGTAATGAGCCTTCCGGGATTCGAATCTCCACTGGGTCAAGGCAACCCCCATTTAACGGAATTCTCTCATCCACAAGCGCTCGAAGTACATAAATGACAGCAGCTCTGACAACTGCCTTAGGTGCATTGAGATTACCTGCATGAGCCGACCCAGTTCCTGCGAAGTCTATTATCAACCTTTCCCCTTTGACTTCTAAGCC
>DKAI01000021.1 GCA_002450755.1 Deltaproteobacteria bacterium UBA6930 | reverse complement strand
TCCAAAGGTTTCGTACTAAACGTAACGATAGTGAAGTTTCCCGAAGTCTTCGAAATCTCACGGAAGGTCTCCGCAACGGACAGAACATAATGCCTCTTTCTATTGACTGCGCTCGTTCGGGAGTAACCACAGGAGAATGGGGTAATACCTTACGCGCGATCTTTGGCGAATACCGTGCTCCTACCGGGGTAGTAATTTCATCCCTTCGCAATTCAGACGTCCAAGTCCGCAAAATACAGAACCAAGTAAAAGAACTAACTCGATTGCTGGGAAGGCCTCCTAAAATTCTTATTGGGAAACCAGGTTTGGATGGACACAGTAACGGTGCGGAACAAATCGCGGTCAGAGCTCGAAACGTTGGCATGGAGGTGGTCTACCAAGGTATACGTCTAACAACCGAGGAGATCCTCAGTTCTGCCAGAGACGAAGGTGTACATTTGATAGGACTTTCGATTCTTTCCGGCTCTCACGAAATTCTTTTATTAGATCTCATCGATAGAATGAGATCTACGCATTGTAATATCCCAATTGTCGCGGGAGGTATTATTCCGAAGGAGGATGCGGAAAAGCTTATCGGCGAAGGAGTCAAGAAAATATTTAGTCCAAAAGATTTTGACCTTACCCATATAATGGGCGAGATCGTCAACGTGATCGCAGATGAATTTAAAAACTGATCTGCCGAAGCAGATACTTGCAGGAGACCGACGCGCAATTGCATCGGCACTCAACCTCATTGATGACCAGCGTCCGAAACAAAAGTTGGAGGCAGAGCGACTACTCAGCGCTTTGTCAGGTATCGAAAATAAACCCAGAATTGGAATAACCGGACCTCCAGGCGCAGGAAAGTCGACCATCATAAATGCCCTCGCATTAAATCTCGCCGAGCAGGGGCTTACGACCGGTATAATTGCCGTTGATCCTTCAAGCAGACAAACGGGAGGGGCATTACTCGGCGATCGGATCCGCATGCGAGAACACTCCGATAGCGAACAACCATTTTTAAGATCTATGGCCGCCCGCGATCGACTTGGCGGAATTTCATCGGCTACTCATGCCGGAGCTGCGATCCTAGAAGCAGCGTTTGATCTTGTAATAATAGAAACAGTGGGGATCGGACAGTCAGAAGATGAAGTTCGAACACTGGTAGACACATTAGTTTATGTATGCCAACCAGGTGCAGGTGACCTTATACAATTCATGAAGGCAGGCATTTTGGAACTACCTGATATCTTCGTAATAAACAAATGTGATCTGGGAAATTCAGCCGATCGTTCACTGGACGAGTTACGATCAGCCCTTGGCCTCACTACTAAAACCGATGATGACTGGAAACCACCAGTTCTTTTGACATCAGGAGAAAACCTAACTGGAATAAGCGAGTTATGTGATCAGTTAACCGAACATAAACACTTCCTTCAAGGAGGTATCGGCTTACAGAGGAGGAGAGAAGGTCGTGATCAATTCATAAGGAAAGAGTTTTTATTGAGATACGGGAGTCTCGGTCTCGAGGCTCTTGGCGGCGATAGAGTTCTAGGCGAACTTTGTTCGAAGTGGCATAGTCCATCCCCGTACGAACCATTAATGCACCTGGACAAAGAAATACGCGGGCTCCTCCAAGGACTTCTCAACCGACCCAACGAACCCTAAACCAACGGAAGAATTTACTTCCTGCGTGCCGACCATTCTACATCTGGAACATTTGCACGAGCATTCTCAAGACGAGCCACTACAAACAGAAAATCAGATAAACGATTTAAATATCCTAAAACAAGCGGATCAATGGGTGAAATTCTCGTCAAAGCAACGCAATTTCTCTCCGCTCGACGACAAACCGTGCGGGCAAGGTGAAAACTGGCCGAAGGAATCGATCCTCCGGGAAGAACAAAATTTTTAAGCGGTGCAAGCTCTTCCTCAAACAAATCAATTGCTTCCTCCAATTCAATTATCTGCTCTCTCTCGGGCTTGGGGACGCCGCTCTTCTCGCGGCGAGATTCCTCCGGAGTAGCAAGATAAGCACCTAAATCGAAAAGCGCACTCTGTACAGCATCGCACAACTTACGAATATCGACTTGCCGTGTCTGAGCAGATGCAAGGCCAACTACGGAATTAAGCTCATCGACGGCGCCGTATGCTTCTACACGGACGTCGTCCTTGCCAACCCTTAGCCCCCCAAAAAGATCCGTTTCACCTTGGTCGCCACGTCTTGTGTAAATCTTCACTTCATTAATATAAGCTGGGGAGTTAGCCCAACACCCTTACTTTTCGACTCAAATCTTTAAGTCGCGGTTAAGAAGGTCTTCATCAATTTTTTTAGAGACTTCGGGACTAATCTTCCCTAGATCGAAGGCTACAATCTGTCGTCGTCTTAAAATAAAAAGTAATCCAACTAGACCGATTACAACGAAGAGTCCTCCCGGAACAACATATGCAATTAAGCCTACTCCTTCGGCCTTCGGAGCTTGCAATAAGATGTCTCCATATCGAGTGCGGAGAGCACTCTCCACGAATTCCCTAGACATACCGGAGTTTTCTTGCTGTATGATCCAAAGCCTTAATTCCTCTGCCGCAGAACTGGGACACTCAGAAAGAGCTCGACCAGGACAATAGGGACTCATTAATTCATCCGACAACTCATAGGCCCAGCCGGAAGCCTTCTCAATACTTAGAGTCGAATCCGCGTCGATACAAATCGCAACGATACAAACAAAAAATTTGATACAAGCCGAGCGCTTTAAATATCCCAATGCAGTTGTCCCTCTCGATCGTCAGAGAGCTTATCAGTCCTTACTTCTTGACGTGGTGGTTCCGGAATCACTCTCGATCCCGATGGTACGCTTTCGGTAACAAAAGCGTTTCCATTGATCACGCTCCCTGCTCCGATTACGGTCTGGCCTCCGAGAATGGTAGCTCCGGGATAGATTGTGACATCATCACAAATCGTGGGATGACGCTTTGTTCCTCGAATTGTTTGTCCTCGTCGAGGTGAGAATGCGCCTAGGGTAACTCCATGATAAAGCCGAACCCTGTCCCCAATCTCACTGGTTTCTCCAATCACGACACCTGTGCCGTGATCAATAAAAAATCGTCTGCCGATGGTCGCTCCCGGGTGAATATCGATACCTGTTCTTGAGTGCGCGTGCTCACCCATAATTCGCGGTAGCTGGGGCACTCCAGCACGGTACAAGACGTTGGCCAAGCGGTAGATCGTAATGCTGTAAATCGAGGGATATGCCGCCACGATTTCCCCAAAACTCTTAGCAGCTGGATCGCATTCGAAAGCGGCCTCCACATCTTCGGCCAATTGAACTCTGACACCCGGAAGGGCAGATTGAAGATCCTCCCATATCTCTGAAGGCTCTAGTTCGCTGGGTAGCCCTACCTTGTCCAGGAGGACAAAAAAACGGTCTCTCAAAGAAGCCAAAGTAGATCTCAAAGCCCCTCGGTCTCTCTGGTGTAGTACAGCTGCCTTCAAGCGCTCAGTCCATTCCACCGCGGCCTCCCAATCGGGATAACCTTCCGCATCTGCCTTGGAGAGGGCGTCATCGCCACTTCCAGACAGTGCACTAAGCGTCTCTTCAAAATCGGGTCTCGATGACGGAGCTGCCATAAGTCTACTCACCTTCCCCAAGCACATTCGTCAAAGCACTCGAAAACAACAAAATAATCCCTTACAACTAGGATAGGCCACACTTTCTCTAAGACCATGGGAAGCTATCCTAGCAGCGTGCAAGACGTTTTTAGCCACTCAAGCCTGTCCTCTTACGAAAACTGCCCCCGAAAGTACGCCTTTCGGTATATAGAGAAAATCCAGGTCGACACTGAAGGAATAGAAGCCTTCGTAGGAAAACGTGTTCACGAAATTCTCGAAAGGCTATATCAATTCGTAGATGATGGTGTCGTACCCCCCTTACCGCAGGTCCTCAAACGATATGAGGCGAATTTCGATGATGCCTACAATCCAGAAAAAATTCGAATTGTTAGAAACAACCTGAGTATCAGCCATTATCGAGCGATGGGAGCCAAAGGAATCGAAAATTTCTATAGGAGACACTATCCGTTTGATAGCGGAGAAACTCTCGGTCTTGAGCGACCAATCCGTTTTAACCTTGACGAGAACGGTCAATATCGAATAAGAGGCATCATCGACCGCCTAGCACGCGCCCCCGATGGAGCAATAGAAATACACGACTACAAAACAAGCGCCAGAATGCCAGCGGCCAAATATTTACGGCGAGACCGTCAATTGTCTCTTTACGAAATCGCCATCCGCGACGAGGGTTTTGAGGGTGAGATCAGGCTAGTGTGGTGGTACGTAACGCCAAACCGAATGTTTGTCACTCGCAGGAACGAGGGCGAACTCAATCAGGTGAAGACAGAAGTAACCAACCTCATTGACGCAATCCGAACGGAAACGTTATGGGAACCACGAAAAGGTCCATTATGCTCTTGGTGTGAGTACAAAGAAATCTGCCCGCTCTTTCGTGCAGATGATGCTGAAAAAAGAACGACTCACGATAATTTCGAGAAAGATGGAGAGAAAGATTCCGAGGAAGATGGAGAGGATCCCTCTAACTCCCAGCTTTCTCTCCTCTAAAACAGGGCGCTATTAAATGACTGAAGCTCTCACTGCCGCTCCGAAAACTTCAATACTACATCGTGTCGCATTCTTCGAAACCGACGCGATGGGGATTGTCCATCACTCTAATCATATTCGTTTTTTCGAACTCGCTCGCGTTGCATGGATGCAGGAACATCATTGTCCCTACACAGACTACATGAGCCTAAATTTGAATTTCGCAACAACCAGGGCACAGGCAGATTATCTAAAACCCATTACTTTTGATCAGGAAATTGAAATCGTCACATGGCTCGAGTGGACGCGGGGCGCTTCGATAGGGCTAAGCTACATAATACAAAGCGGAGGAACTATCTTCGCTACTGGCACCACAGAACATGCATTGGTCGATGAACACGGAAATCCAAGACGAATTCCTAGTGAAAAACGACGTCAACTGAAAGATTTATCTGCGGAATCCAGATCGACGAATATCCAACAAGTTTAGAGAAAGCGACGCAGCCTACGACCAATTTTACGCTCGGACCACGCCGAGAGGCGACACACAACGGTGAGTACGGCACCTTGTCCTGGCCAATGAGAGCGAAGAACATCCGGGTGCACGTGATTCACTATGCTCGAAACTGCCGCAAACAATATAAGAAGATCGTCCAAAAACCCGATCGGCCCGAAAATCCATGCTGGAAAGAAATCGATTGGGGAAATCCAGTACCCGACCCCAAGCAATGCAACCGTTTTATCCTTGCGCGGTACACGCTTGTCTTTTAGTAGCCTTAATAACAAAACTCCAATATCTGGAAGAAGGAAAAGAATATCCCTAAGCCCGACCCCATCACGATCGAACCGGTCAAATACACTATGACGAAGTCGATCATAAAACGTTCGTTCCTTCGGATTTAACTCAATTTCTAGTTTCGCATCGTGTTTAGTCGGCAAGAAGTCTACCCTTCCTTTACCAAACCAAATCTACTAGTTCTGGCATGCTCAATCCGAAGCTCACCAGTACCATCGACATTGTAGATCTGACACCCATATCTCGCAGGACCTATCTTGAAAAGCCAAGACCAAACTTCTCGAACGTCGGGAAGAAGTTTTAGCTCTGACACTTTTTCCAGAGGGACCCAGCGAAGCTCTGCGCCGGGCTCCGGATGCAAAGTCCCAGAAGACCAATCCGCCACGAACCAAAACACCAAATTGCCCTCTCCATGACAATTACTTTCATGCAATACTAAACGTAGTCGAGAATTTCTGACTTCTATACCCGCTTCTTCTGCCACCTCTCGGCACGCAGCTTGTTGTATATCTTCTCCCGTTTCCAGATGCCCCCCAACCCCATTCCAGTAGCCTGAAAACCTTGAGCCTTCCCTATGGCGGTTAAGCAAAACAGTACGGTTACGGCGGACGAACATCAGGGTAGTCACATTGACTTTAAATCTGGATTTACTGGTCAAGAGCCGTTCCCTCGCGCTCTCCTGAATATTTTTCCAAGAGAATTTCTCTTTCGAGAACCAAATCGGGTTCTCGCTACAGGTAATAAAATCCACCGCTAGAGTCCTATCCCTAGATCTGATTATGTTGTAAATGCCTTTTAGACACCCAGTCAACATAAGAACGATTGCAGAAATCTAATCACTCTCACCAATAATCTCGATTCAGGTGATAAGACTCTAAGCATCGATGAGCGAGATCCTCACAATTACCCGGCCTTAGGTGACTC
>DKAI01000168.1 GCA_002450755.1 Deltaproteobacteria bacterium UBA6930 | reverse complement strand
TCCCCTAGGGGTACGGTGCGGCTGAGACATGCGACTCTGCCCTTTCAATTGGTCGATCTCTTTCCAACTGAGCCTTTCCTTGCCTTCATTCACTGCCGCGCCCCAGCCTCTTTCACCTCAGCAAAACGTCTCTCGGCCCATTTCAGATTTTGAAAAGCCGCAGAATTGTCGCAATCAAGGCGGATTGCCGATTCGAAGGCCTGAATCGCCTCTTGAAATCTTCCAGCCTCGGCGTAGGCGATACCAAGATGATTTCTAATTTGGCTCACTTCTGGAGCCAAAAGCACAGCTCGCTCCAAGTCGCTAATTGCATTTTGTGGTTCAGGCGACCCAATAGATGCTGAACCGGTCTGGTAAAGCTTGGCAGCGCGATACGTCGAGCAGCCTAGACTCAAAACCGCCAACAAGATGAGCAATGTGGCCAGTCTTCGGGAACGTAAGATCATTGAAAGGTCAACATTAACATACTGCAGCTATCAGATCTGGAACTTACCACTCAAGCTTAATCCGAGCTCTGACAGGAAGATGGTCCGACGCGTTTCGAGCAATTTTACTTGAATAGGCAGCTACATCGACGACCTTCGCGCCACGCGCGTAGACTCTATCTAGCGCCAACAGTGGTCGTCCCGCAGGAAAAGTTCGAGGCCACCTACCATCTTCCCCAACAAGCTCTTTTTCGAGAGCGCGACTAGCTTTGCAGCGTCTCCAGGCGTTCATGTCTCCCATTAACAAGACGGGCCCTTGAAGAAGTGGATGTTCGAGAATGGATTTCACCTGACGGTGTCTCGTCCTATCGACTAGCGAAAGGTGAGTTGCCACAATTGATAGTGGGCCTAGCTCGCTAGCGCACTGTATTGCTACAGCCGAACGGCGCTCAACTCTACTGTGAGTCAAATCCAAAGCAAAAACGCTGGTGATCGGCCAGCGAGACAAAACCGCGTTTCCAACCTCACCCATTCGGTGAACGCGGGTGGTAACGAAAGCCAAGTGAAGACCTAGATCCTCCGCGAGCTGCTCTAATGGGTCTGCCGAATCGAAAGGGCGGAGCGCCTCCTGCAACGCGACTATATCAGCATCCATTTCAGCAATGACGAAACTAGCCCGGGTGGGATCTGTTTTTCGTGACCTGTTAGACCCCGCCCAACGATGGACGTTGTAAGAGGCTACTAGGATTTCAGATTTGTCCGCGAGGCCAGTAGAGGGGGAGGTCGGAGCCCTAACTAATGCAAGGTATGGTAATGCTCTAGCGTGTCTACCCTTGGACCTATACGGCCGGTGCTTTTGTTGTTTGGCATCGGATGAATTTCTGACCACTGGGTGACCCTTAGCCAATTTTATTGGATCTCGAAAAGACCGACGCAACAGAAGGACCTCTTGAACCCTTACCTACCTAAAGGGCAGATATCTGTGAGTTCGTAAACTGTTTTTATGGAGCCAACTCTTCTAATAAATTCCAATCCGGGATGCAGGCGTAATTAAATTCTTGCCCGTAAAGCGTAGGAACACGCGGTTGGCCGTCTGAATCATATGAGATTGCATTAATCGCGACTTGCGTAGCCCCTGCGTCTAAATGTTCATTTATTCGATCCTGAATCTGGCCCAGGCTTCCCCACGCCACAAGTCTGTCGACTAGTCGGTCGCTGAGACCACCTCGAATATCGGACTCATCGAAGCCGTAACGGAACCAATTTCGAAAGTAGTTCGGTTGATCCGTATAGAACCTCAACGCGCTCCTCGCAATTGCTCGCGCCTGACTCGGATTTTCGCACCAGCAGACATGCTGACCTGTGATCAGCCACGGTTCGGTACCCAAAGCATTCCTTGCCGCGGCAGTATGTTCTGGAGGGCAATTGAAAGGAAGAACCCCTTGGGTTCTTTCCCCTCCGAGAGAAACCATCTTAGGTCCGAGTGCTGCTAAGACCATTGGCGGGTCCTCACCTGGAAGGAGGGGGCGTGCAAGATCCATTCTATCCAAATACTGTTTCATGTAAGTAAGGGGCTTTCGGTACTCATGACCGCGAACCTCTTTCACTAGGGAGTCATGAGATACACCCAGGCCTAGGATATATCGTCCTCCAGAGAATTCGTGCAGAGACCGGCCCCCCTGGACCGTCGCCATCGGATCTCGCGCGTAGATATTGGCGATACCCGCGCCAACCTCCAAGGTTGATGTCGAAGCTAAGAGATGTGCACCGCAAGCGAAAATCTCCCAGCTAAGAGCCTCAACATACCAGAGCGTTTCGTAACCTAAACCTTCTACCCGTTGAGCAGTGTCCTCCAAGTCCTTTCCGGAAAATGCATCGGAATAAAGAAAAACTCCTAGACTTCGATCTTTCATCTTAACCTCCTGTTTCCTTACAGGTTAGGGTTATCGGGAGGGAGGCCCAAGGCGACCCGACCGAACGCGGGACCGTTGATATCCCACGAAACGTGCGCATGAGTCAAACCCGCATCCAAATCACGGGCCATTCTTTGAAAAGGATTCCGGCGAAAAATAGAACCGGAACCCATTAAGCGACGAAGATTCCGTCCGGCCTCTCCAACAAGTCGCGCCACGAAGGCTCCATCCCTGCGCCATCTTAGTTTATCTTCAATCTCAGGTACCTTTCCTGCGTCCGCGATACTCTGTGATTCTTTGAGGTTGCTCAATAACAATTGCCGTGCTGCTGAGAGATGCACCCCTGCTTCGGACAAGCGTGCCTGAACAGGAGACAGGGCGGCCAGGCGAGCACCACTTGTCCGAGCATTTTGAGCTTTCAAATGGGCAAGGCAAAAGTCGTACATTCCCTCTCCAATGCCCAACAAAACACCAGAAATGAGATGAGGGAAAAGACTTCCTACTGATTGCTGATACAAAGGTGAAGGATTCAACTCCGATCCGGGTGTAGGTCCACCCCGAGTGTCAGCTGCCGCCAAGGTCATATCAACAGGCACTAACAATTCGGTGCATTGCACATCGTGACTGCCCGTGGCGGCGAGGCCGACAACATCCCAAGTATCAAGGATTTCAATATCTGAAGTAGGGACCAAAAACATTCTCGCCTCGCCCGCTTTTTGAGAGTCGTGGCTTTCTGCTAATCCGCCCAAAATGGTCCAATCACTATGGTTTACTCCACTACAAAAGGGCCACCTTCCAGAGAGCAAATAACCTTCTTTTACTTTTTTTGCGGCTCCTAATGGATAAATCACAGAAGATGCAATTAGGGCATCCGGATTATCATTCCAGACCTTTGATTGACCGTAGGGTGGCCACATAGACAGCATCCAGTGGTGAACCGCTAAGTTCACGTAAATCCATCCCGTTGAAGCGCAACCACTAGCCAAGATCGCGGTAATCTCGATGAGAAGTTGGACATCAAGTTCCTGACCACCCACTCGTTTTGGTTGATTAACCCTCCACAAGCCAAGATCGTGCAAGTCCTGGATCGACTCCTCCGAAACCATTCGACTGTCTTCGGCCGTTGCGCTTCGATCGCTAAAAACTCGAACGAGGGACCTTGCGCGTTCTAACATTTCTTCACGACTTACGGAACTCACCTAAAAAGACTAACCGATCGGCAAGCTATATGAGCCTTTATGTAAATAAACTCTTCTGTTCACCCACGCCTACAACAGGCTGATAAACTCTCAATCTAACTTTCCCCGGAGGATAATGTGGACGGAAGACTGATAAAAACAGAACGTGTTGGCCGGACTTTGGTCATAACGATGCTCCGGGAAGACAAAAGAAACGCGATCAACCAAGCCATGACAAATTCTCTAGACGCTGTACTGAACGAGCTAGAGGATGACCCGGAACTTTGGGTGGGCGTTTTAAGCGGCGGTTCACGAGTATTTTGTGCTGGCACGGATATAAAATCGGGTTCAGGAAAGCCAAGTACCCGAGGAGGCGAGTACGGCATTATCCGGAGGCACCGGTCAAAGCCGCTCATTGCTTCTGTTGAGGGATTCGCATTCGGCGGCGGTTTCGAAATCGCGCTCGCATGTGACATGATAGTTGCTTCCCAAACAGCAACCTTCGGCTTTCCCGAAGTCAAACGAGGTCTAATCGCAACTAGCGGCGCACTATTCCGTGCTCCAAGAACTCTCCCCTTGAATATTGCCCGAGAAATGCTCCTGACAGGTGGTGAATACCCTGCCGCCAGAATGGAGCAAATCGGCGTCGTGAATTATGTAGTCGATCCAGGGGCCTCCCTTTCAAAGGCGATAGAACTTGCTTCGACGATCACAGAAAACTCACCCGTTGCCGTCCAACAGACTACGAAGGTCTTGGATCATATTATTGGGGACAACGACGACCTTGGTTGGAACGAAACTAAGCTTGGTAGAGAGATCATCGAAAAATCGGAAGATCGCGCAGAAGGCGTATCCGCATTCTTTGAACGAAGAAAACCAAACTGGCCTGGCCGTTAATAACCTGGAGTAAACATGGAATTTGGAGTCAGTTTTCAATCGCACATTGGTCGTACTTTTAAGCACGCCATGCTTGCAGAAGCCGTTGGACTCGATCAGGCGTGGTTTATCGATTCGCAACTAATTGCATCTGATGTATATGCATGCATGACTCTTGCAGCAGAACACACAGAAAAAATTGGATTAGGTACAGCCATCACAGTAGCGGATACCAGGATTCCTCCTGTAATCGCGCATTCGATTGCAACAATTAATCAACTCGCACCAACACGAGTAACCCTAGGCATCGGTGCTGGACATACCGCTTGGAGATCTATGGGAATGCCCCCCGTAACTATCAAGGCGTTCCGTCATAACATTGAAGTTTGCAAGGGGCTCCTCGCAGGAGAATCACCGGATTTCACGGCGCGTGGAAAAACTCAGGCCATTTCGTTCCAAGACACGGAAAACGGATATATAAATATTCACGATCCTATCCCAATCTACGTGGCGGCATCACACCCTCGCGCACAAAGCGTAGCTGGAGAACTCGGCGATGGTGTAATAACCATCAGCTTACTGGACCCAAAGGTCTTAAGGGCTAATTTAAAAAACATCACCCGCGGGTTTACGAAGGCAAATCGCCAGCCTTCAGATCCGTTTGGAGTTGTGACCGTTGGAATATCATGCGTACTACGAGCCGGTGAGGCGATCAACAGTGACCGGGTACTATCTCGCGTAGGACCTCGAATCGCCGTCGCTCTCCATTACGCCTACGAACAGTTAAAGCAGGGACGAGAAGTTCCTTCGTTTATGCAGAACTTTCTTACCAAAGAATACTGCCTATACATGGACGAACGGTGGGAAGACATACACAAAACCCATTCGAGACACTTGCATCCAGGAGAAGAGAAATTCATATCTCCGGATGCCATCAAATCTATGAGTCTCACAGGAACTCGAAAGGAAATCCTCGAAAGACTAGACGCCTTGGCGAGAGCAGGCTTAACTCAATTTGCGATTTCTCCTCCGTGGGATCATATCGAAGAAAGTATTATTGAGTTCGCTACAGAGATCGCCGGACGAAGGTAACACCTCAAAAACTCTGCCTTACATTGTCCTCGAGACGCGAGCGCCACACTGCTCTTCAGCGCAAACTCTCCACGAGGTGCACATAGGAGTCGAGTACTTTCAATGCCTCCTTTTCTCCTACATCTGGAAGCGGCAATAAAGCTCGATTAACGCCTATCTCCGTGGTTTCCTTCAAGCGATCAAGATCCGGCCCTCTGTCGGGAGATGCCGCCGCAAGCATAGTGACGTCCAAAGAATCGTCTTCCCGGCCAACCTCTCTCATGGCATTCTTAATTTCTTTTATACCGGAAGCAATGTCCGATGCTCCATCAATTGGCATCCATCCATCGCAGTACTCTGCAATGCGCTTCGGGACCCATTTAGAGAAGGCACCCATGAGGATCGGGGGACCTCCGCTTTGGACAGGCTTTGGCCAAGACCACATGGCAGGGAAGTCTACAAAATCTCCATGATACTCCGGTTCATCTTCTGTCCAGATCGTTCTCATTGCTAAGACGCGTTCTCGTGTCACCTTCCACCTATCTTTAAACGCCACACCGTGATCTTCCATCTCTTCGACGTTCCAGCCAGCACCAATACCGAAAAGAAGACGCCCTTCACTCAAACGATCAAGAGAAGCTACGCGCTTCGCTAGATTAATTGGATCATGCTCAGTTACTAAAGCTACGCCGCTGCCAATTTTAAGTTTTGTAGTTACCGCAGCTGCTGCAGTCATCGCTACAAACTGGTCCACCGTGCGCCAGTACATTTCAGGAAGATCCCCCCCAACTAGGAAAGGAGTCTTTCTGCTCGTCGGAATATGCGTATGTTCCGCGAACCATAGTGATTCAAGACCGCGTTCCTCACAAGCCGCCCCAAGGACATCAGGTGCTATAGAACGGTCCGTGGCAAAGGTGATTATGCCTATATCCATTTTTTAGACCTCCGAATCGAC
>DKAI01000044.1:20396-20640 GCA_002450755.1 Deltaproteobacteria bacterium UBA6930 | reverse complement strand
GGGATCCCCTGACCTACGAAGGAGTGATGGCTTGGTTGAGTCGGTATCAAGACACGCAGCCGAGTTTCAATGCCGGTGAGGTGATTCGTCAGGCCGACTTAGAGAAGTTAAGACCATTCCTACCTCCGGGTTTCTTCGAGAAATTCGATTTCCCGGAGATTGAGGTAGAGATCCAAGAGACGCAGGATATGATACCGCATCGAAGTTACACGCAGGCTTCGTTTCAGTACGGAGGTCAGACGGG
>DKAI01000044.1:0-20073 GCA_002450755.1 Deltaproteobacteria bacterium UBA6930 | reverse complement strand
GCTGATGGTGCGATTACGAACTACGTTGCCGGCCGTCCCTTTTCAGACGAACGCATACTAGCGACTACTCCCGAAGAAGCGGGTTTGATGATCGCTTGGAATAACATCTATCGCTGGCAACACATGGGCTATCGAACGATGGATGTGAGGATGGCCTACGTGACCCCAGGTATGGGAGGGCGAACCAAAGAGTTAGATGCTGCTTTACTCGGAAATGGACATGTGGAGCGGACTTTGGTTACCCAGTATCACCGGGTTTATTTGAGCCACGTAGCGACCCTAGAACACCAGAATTACGAATTAGATGTCCGAGATGCGAAGAGTATGCATTTTAAGGACTGGATGCAATTTACCGAGCCCTTTGATATGCGAGGTATGGCCTTTGTCTTTGAACGCTTCAGAGATCCTCGTGCCCTAGATCAAGTGAACTCCTACTTGCCTACGGAAAGACGGATACGAAGGCTTTCGGCTAAAGAGCGTGCGGACGCCTTCGTAGGGTCGGAGATGACACTGGATGATTTTGAAGGCTTTTCAGGGCGTGTTCTCGATTATGAGTGGAAGTATCTGGGATTGAAACATCTCATGCACGTCCCAGATTCGAAGCAGACCAGCCATGCAAAGTATTTTGGGCCGATGAGTGATATTCCATTTGACCATTGGCAGGCGCGAGAGTTTTATGTCATCGAATCGCGACCGCTCTATGAAGAGCACCCCTACTCCCGAAAGCTCATGTTCTATGACAGGCAAACTTCCACGATAGGAATGGTGCTGATTTTTGATCGTGAAGATCGCTTGTTAAAGGTTCTCTACACAATCTACGATTATCCTCAAGGAGATCCTTCGGGCGAACCCTCCGAGACTGTTGCGCTCTGGCGTGCAAGCGTAGGAGTTAATTTGCAGACGAATAGAAGCTCAGTGAATTGGGGCTCTGACGTTACGAGCCCAACAATGAAGGCTTCCAAGGTACGCCGTTTGTTTAGCGTATCTAATCTAACCGGTGGAAGATAAATAACAGAGAGGCGTATCGCGCCTAGTTCTTGTTTTCTAATGTAGTGGGCTTTTTTCGCCCGACTCGTTCGTAGTATCTTTCCGGTATGTCCTCAGGGTTTTTGTAAATTATAAAAGAGCAATGTTGTTTGCCGAGTTCAGCCGCGGGTTCAATGACAACAAACGGATTACCGTTGATATCCATGTCGATTTGTTCCATGGGGGGTTCATGGGTGCAGTAAACGGGAAGGCTGTCCCGCCCGTAAGTAAGAGTTTGTGGCCCCTCAATTTGCAAGAGCGCATCCGGCCCTTCGTATTTTCCTTCGAGAACAAGGCGCCCGCCACTGCCGCAGGGTTTCATTTGGATGACGACCTTCTCTTCGTCTTCAACAATGTTGAGTGGCTGTAAATGCCCATGAAGCCCACCGACAAACATTTTGATCCGTTTGGCGAGCGTACTGCTATCGCTCCCTCCAATTTTTTTAACGTTTGGTCCCCACCATGCCTTTACACCTTCGTAAAGAACTTTTTCAAGGGCCTCATCGCCGTGATTGCGACCGACGGCCGATAAGGTAGAAGCCGCCCAGTCTCGGTAAAGATCATGCATCGATTCAAATTCTTTATACATTCGTTGTGCGATTTTCTTTGCGCCTTCCTTGTCTCCCGACTCTATAGATTCGATGAGTCGGTCTACTGTGCGTTTTTCCATTTCGCGAAGTTCTTTCTCGGCAAAAAGCTTTTCCGACATTCTTTTCTCCTCTTCGTTAAATTCTCTTGAAAATCGTGTTATTCATTTCCAAGAAGTTGGATGGCCTTCTTTGTGGCATCAAGTCTGCTCTCGTTAACTGGGCTTACGGCAAGGACTGGTAATCGGGCACCCGAGGATCGAAACGCTTCAAGTTGGTCTCGGCATTCGGATTGTGATCCGTACACGCATACTTGGTCGACTAGTTCTTGAGGTACGCACGCGGCCGCCGCCTTTCGGTTGCGAGAATTCCAGGCTTCGCGAAGATTGACAACTGCTTCATCGAAGCCACACCTTCTCCATTGCCTCCGGTAAAAGGGCAGCTGAGCAAAGAATGCAAGGTTGTATTGGGCTGCAGAAAGAGCTGCCTCTGTGTCCTCAGAAATAAAAGTTGGGATGCTTACGACGCAGTCAAGAACGTTAGGGTTTCGTCCGGTACTTCGAGCGGCTTCTTTTGCCGCGTTCATCAAAGTTTCGATATAGCCCCGGGTCGGGAGAAACGGCATTAAGCCATCCGCGACCTCTCCTGCAACTGAAGCACTTGCAACGGTTAAAGAAGCGAGAAGTACAGGTACTTCGTATGGGCATTCTTTTCCTGGGAATAGGTTGCTTGCTTTCTCTCCCTGGAGGACCTTCTTTACAGTAATGGCATAGTTTCGAAGTTCCTCCTTTGGATCTTTCATGTCGATGCCTAGCGACTCTAGTAGGGGGCGATGACTAACACCGAAACCAAGAATGAGACGTCCCTCAGATATTTCTGAAATCGTATGAGCGGTGTGTGCAGCTAAAAACGGATGTCGAAAGTAAATGTTGGCGATGTTCGTACCAATTTTGATTTGATTGGTATTTTCCGCAATGGCCTGAGTGCATGCAAGAGCGTCTCCCCGTCCTTCGTTAACGAGTACGGCCTCGAAGCCGTTATCCTCAGCCATTTTTCCGAGCTCGATAAAGCTCGAGACTCCAGCATCCACTACCGTCGACAAAACAATTCCAAGTTTATTCATGACCTTTAGAATAAAAAAAAGCACGATAAAGAGCCATGGGCACGCCTAGCGCGGGACGCTAAGGGACTTTTTAGAAGAATTAAGCTAGTTTGGACGTCAAGAATTCTCTTTATTTAGCGGCAAATGATTACCCACACATAGAGGGCTAGATCGCCGAAAACTGCGAAGGGCTCCATGGATCAGTTTGGCTGCCATACACGGAATAAACTTCTAGCAAGACCAACGGGCTGGATGCTACTGATCTGCGCGCTGACCGTGTCAAATTTTATTTCAGGCAGTTCTGAGGCTGCTCTCTTAGGAAACGGCCAAGAAGCTCGCGCAGAAGTTGTACGCATTTACGAAGCGCCTCGAATCGATGGGGATCTAGAAGATCCAGTCTGGCAACAAGTCCCACCTATTGGCGGCTTGACCCAGTTCGAGCCGCGTGAGGCGGTCCCACCTACTTTTCAGACGGAAATTCGTCTCGCTCACGACGGGAAGTATCTATACGCGTATATCCGCTGCTTCGATGACGATCCCAGCAAAATTATCGCGACTAAATTGACGAGAGATTCCCAGTTTGAAACGGACGATAGGGTGACGCTTCTCTTCGATACCTTTCACGATCGTCGTAACGGGTACATGTTTCAATTGACGCCAACCGGTGCGAGAATGGATGGCCTTTCAGAAGCGAATCGCCAGTTCCGAAGGGAGTGGGACGGGATCTGGGACGCCAAGGCACGTATTGATTCCAAAGGCTGGGCTGTTGAAGTTCGTATCCCGTTTCAGACACTCAATTTTGATCCAGAAAAAAGTACTTGGGGTTTTAATGTTCTTCGCGTAATTCGTCGATTAAACGAGCGATCTCGTTGGACGAATTTTTATCAAAATCGAAGTTTTATGGACGTTGCGAATGCGGGCGTCTTGACTGGCTTAGAGGGGCTTGAGCAGGGTCTCGGCTTAGATGTTGTTACTTCTGGTACGGTGAGGCGTCAGCACGAGCATAAGACCTCTCGAGACTTTACAGGAATAGATCCTTCACTCGATGTTTTCTACAAGCTAACGCCTTCGATCACAGGTGTGGCTACTTTCAATACTGACTTTGCAGAGAATTTCGCTGATGATCGACAGATCAATATCACTCGTTTTGATAAGTTTTTTCCTGAGACACGAGATTTCTTCCTGCAAGACGCTGGAATCTTTGATGGGTTTGGAGGCGTTGCTCAAAATGGTCGGCCGTATTTCTCACGGAATATAGGACTGCGCCTAGAAAATCTCGGACTTGTTCAACCTCCCGTAGTCCCTATAAGGGCTGGACTGAAGGTTTCGGGGAGAGCAGGCCCACTCAATCTCGGAATTCTCGGTTCCCATACAGATTCAATCGGAAATATCGAAAGGAAAAACCTAGGGATAGCCCGTCTCAGTTACAACATTTTAGGTGAGTCGTCGATTGGCTTGGTTGCTACGAGAGGTGATCCCTCGCAAAACCGAGACAACACGCTCTATGGGATCGATTTTAATTATAGAAACAGTCAACTTTTCGATGGCAATACCATGACAGGCGATTTCTGGTTTCAACGCTCTTCGACTTCGGGTATGTCTGGTGATTCGCTCGGCTGGGGGGCAAAGATTGCTTTCCCGAATGATAAATGGAACGGTCATATTGGCGTTTACGAACTAGAAGAAAATTTTTTCCCGGGATTAGGGTTTATTAACAGAGTGGGTATTCGTCGCTATGACGCGGTTGTGAGAAGGCGCTGGAGACCGCAGAGCTGGCTTCGCACGGTAGACAGCAAGCTCAATGCGATGGTCGTCACAGGTGACGATAGTGAGATTCAGTCCAGTCGATTTTGGTGGCAAGCAATTGATTTAGCTAACCAAGCGGGCGATTCGTTTGAATTTGATGTCGTTTATAGAACAGAAGAGCTCGAAGCTGCTTTCGACATCGCTACCGGCGTAACCATGAATCCTCAGAGAAAAAGTTGGTACGGATGGAAAGTTTCTTTGGAAACCGCAAATTCTCGACCTGTTGATATGAGAATCGAGCTTGCTTGGGGAGACTTTTGGAACGGTGATATGGTGCTTTGGCGAGGGTGGTGGAACGCCCGGCCCTCGAAGCATTTGACCATTAATGTTTTTTACGAGGAGTATGATGTCGCTCTGCCGGAGGGAGATTTCACTAAACGTTTAGTCAGAGCTCGGACGATTAGTGGGATTAATCCAGATCTTTCCATCGAGAGTCTGACTCAGTACGACAACGTACAAAAGAGTTTGGGGTTCCAAATTCGCTTGCACTGGATTATGCAACCAGGAAATGATCTGTATTTAATCTTTGGTCAAGATTTTGATGCGGATGGAGATGGTCTCCGTGGCAGTCGTACCAGCGGTGTAGCAAAGGTTGCCTGGACCCATCGCTTTTAATTCAGCCCGTTCCGAGCCAAGTCCCGACTGATTAACATACGCTGAATGTCACTTGTGCCTTCGTAAATTTGGCAGACGCGAACGTCTCGATAGATTCGTTCTACAGGGTAATCTGAAAGGTAACCGTAACCTCCAAATGTTTGAATAGCGCCAGAACAGACCCGCTCGGCCATTTCGGAGGCGAAGAGCTTTGCCATAGAAGCCTCCCTAAGGCAGGGCTTTCCGGCATCACGTAGTGAAGCGGCATGCAAAACGCCTTGCCTTGCCATCTCTACTTCGGTTGCCATATCTGCGAGTCTATGGCCTACAGCTTGGAGGTCGATTATTGGTTGGTTAAAGGATTTGCGCTCCTTTGCATAGTTGACAGCATGAGTGAGTGCCGCGTTTGCCATTCCAACCGCTTGAGCCGCGATTCCAATTCGGCCAATAGAGAGGTTGGCCAGGGCGATCTTGTAGCCTTCACCGATCTGTCCAAGCATTGAAGATTCACTTATCACTAAATTGTCCAGCAAAATTTGACACGTATCCGAAGTGCGCTGTCCAAGTTTTTGCTCTTCTTTGGCAATGATGTAACCCGACGAATCCGTCGAACTCATAAAACAGCTTATGCCTTTTTTTCCGGCATCAGAATTGGTAACACCAAAAATCATTGCAAGATCTGCAATTCTTCCAGAGGTGATAAATTGTTTTGTACCAGTCAAAAAATAGTTGCTCCCCTTCTTGTCCGCTTTTGTAAGGAGGTTTGAAGCGTCTGAGCCTGCTTGGGGCTCGGTGAGCAGGAATGCTCCAATTTTTTCTCCCGTCGCAAGAGTCGGTAACAAATCCTTTTTTTGTTCTTCAGTTCCATATTCCAAAATTGCCGCACAGACTGGAGAGTTTTGAACACTCATGATGGTAGAAATTCCACCATCTCCCCTGGCTATCTCCATTAAAGCAAGTACATAAGAAACTGTGGTTGTTCCGGAGCCGCCATATTCCTCGGGGACGCACATAGCAAGTAGCCCGAGTTCTCCCATGGTCCTTATTACCTCTTTGGGGACTTCACCCGAACGGTCGCGTTCTGCGGCAAAGGGAGCTAGCTCAGCTTGAGCAAACTCGCGAGCTGTGGCTTGAATTAGTAATTGCTCTTCAGATAGGATCATTATATGTCTCCGATTTATTCTGCATTTCGTAGTCTAGGTCTTGTCTATCGGTCATTGAAGTGAAAATGGGACAAAGTGAGAGCTTCGAAAGGTTCTCTGCTTTATTTTTTGTAGTGAACGGCAGTAGAATTCACTTTGAAGCCAGGAGGGCTGAGATTGATTGAAGACCAACTTACACCCGTGATAACCGAAGTTCGCGAAGCGCACTGCTTTGACGAGAAGGCTCTGGATGGATATCTCTCCAAAAACATGTCCGGTTACGAAGGGGCCCTTAAAGTCTGGCAATTCGAGGGAGGTCAGTCGAATCCTACGTTCCTTCTCGAATCCGGTGAATCCCGTTACGTACTGAGGAAAAAGCCTCCCGGAGAACTTTTGCCGAAGGCGCATGCGGTTGAGCGGGAGTTTAAGGTTATGGACGCCCTCCGAGAGAGTGAAGTGCCTGTGCCTAACGTAAGAGTCTTGTGCCAAGATGAAAATATTATTGGAACACCTTTTTATGTGATGGAACATGTAGAAGGTCGGGTTTCAAGGGAAGCATCTTTGCCGGAGATGAGTCCGTCCGAGCGTGGATCAATTTACGATTCGATGAATGATATACTTGCGAAGCTTCACAGGACCGATTTTGCCTCAGTTGGTTTGGGAAAATTTGGGAAAGCGGGAGAATACATTCCGAGGCAGGTAGCTTTATGGATCAAGCAATATCGCGCTGCACAGACAGAAGTGATTCCGGCTATGGAAGCTCTGGTCGAGTTTTTGCCGAAGCGGATTCCATCTGAGGATCTTACTGCAATTGCGCATGGCGATTATCGTCTGGAGAATACGGTTCTGCATCCTTCCGAGCCTCGCATAGTAGCGATTTTGGACTGGGAGCTGTGTACACTGGGCCACCCTCTCGCTGACCTGGCATACAACACAATGCCGTATCGACTTCCGGAAGGCGAAGAGAACAGTTTTGGAGGCTTGGACCTTGAACTTCTCGGCATCCCTACCGAGGAAGATTACGTTCGCTCCTATGCGAGCAGAGCTGGCCGAGGGGAGATAGTTGACTGGCCCTTCTATCAGGTATTCGCCCAGTTTCGCCTGGCTGCAATCTGTCAGGGTGTCTATAAGCGAGGTCTTCAGGGTAACGCGTCATCGGATCATGCCCTAGAGAGGGGAGCGAAAGCTAAAATGCTCGCTGAAACAGGTTGGCAAATCGCTCAAGAGAAGATGGACGCTTGATTTTTGCTCTTTGGAAGCCTCAGCTATCTAGCCGGGCGGATCACACCCGTATAGAATAGATGCACTATAAAGGAGAATGATATGGGTTCGCCGGTTCCAGTACTTAATGGCTTGAAAGTAGTAGAAATGACAGTCTGGGTGGCTGGCCCATCAGCCGGCGGAATTATGGCCGACTGGGGTGCAGATGTGGTCAAGGTGGAGCCTCCTGTAGGTGATCCTCAGAGGAATCTTTTCAAGGCCATTGGCTACAAGGAAGACATGCCCAATCCTGCCTTTGCCTTGGATAACCGTGGCAAACGAAGCGTCGTTTTAGATCTACGTAGCGATGAGGGAAAGGCCGCTATGGAGAAGCTTTTAGAGGGCGCAGATATCTTTCTCTCAAATATGCGCCCCTCGGCTTTGGAGCGTTTGAATTTACATCCAAGTCAGGTGCACGAACGTTTTCCGAAATTGATTGTGGCTACCGTCTCTGGTTATGGACTAGATGGGCCGGAAGCAGGTAGGCCTGGCTATGATATCGGGGCCTTTTGGGCTCGTGGCGGAATTGCAAGGCACCTCGTTCCCAGAGACGCAGCTCCTGTTGGCGTTCGTGCGGGTTTGGGTGACCACGTCACGGGAATCAGCACGGTTTCAGGAATTCTGGGCGCAGTATTCGAAAGAGGTAGGACGGGAAAAGGCCGAATTGTAGAAACCTCGCTCCTTCGTGCAGGAGCGTACACAATTGGCGGAGATATTGGAATCCAACTGCAATTCGGGAGGATCGAGTCCACTAAAGCTAGAGATAAGAATCCTCTGGCACTTGTTAACTGCTACGAAGCTGGGGATGGAAAATGGTTTTGGCTAATCGGTCTAGAGGCTGAAAGGCACTTTCCAGGCGTTCTTCGGGCGCTGGGTCGAGAAGAGCTAGCTGAGGATGAAAGGTTTAAAGACGCTAAATCGCGGAAGCGCCATTCTGAGGATCTTGTGGCGGAATTTGATCGGGGTTTTAAAACCCAACCCAGAGAGTATTGGGCTAAACGCTTTGATGCAGAGGATGTTTGGTGGGCCCCAGCACAAAGTCTTGCTGAGGTAGTCGAAGACGAACAGCTACACGCAGCCGGAGGTTTTATTGAAATTCCGGCTGGGGAAGTCGAGGAGAAAATGACTGCGGTCGCGTCGCCAGTGACCTTTCGCGGCGATCCGCTGACGCATACAGGCCCAATACCTGCACTTGGAGAACACACGGCTGAAGTCTTGTCCGAGGCTGGCATGTCACAGGAAGAGATAGAAAAAGTTGCGTTAGAGGAAAATTAATCTCGTAAATCGCCGTAGTCGGCAATTCCTTGGAGATACTGCCCCCAAACTACCAGGTTCAGCCGACACGCCTCGACGACGGCGTCCTCCATTCCGAGGTTAGTCGCGTGTTTTGCAACCGTATTCCAACCGAGATCAGAATGTTCGATGTCAGCCTCAGTGTGAAGGGAAAAGAAATCAAGTTGTTCGTCTGTTAGGGAAAAGAGTTGCCTCCAGCGTTCTCTTTCCATACCGAACCAGCCTTTTTCCCGAACCAAACCTAGGCCGTAACCAGGAACATTCACGCGCTCGGCACAGGTGTTTGCTATCAGTCCTTCTAGCCAATGTGTGTTGCTCATGAGAGAGTCCCAAGCCAGCCAGCAGAGTCTGGTGCTTTTTAACGGCTCAGCGGCCTGAATTTCCGAGAGCTCCAGGTCGATGTAGGTACCCAGCTCCTGGAGTATTTCCCAATGTGCTTTTCCGCCTCCGTATTCTGAGTCTGCGATCGCCTCCTGGGTACAGCCCTTAAGAATGTTCGTTCTTACTTCCCAGTCGGGGCAGTTCGTGGCTACTCGGAGCTTAAGCACAGTATTTCTTTGTCTCGTATTTAGCCGGTGTTGCTCTACGAAAGTTATTGCTCTTCCCCGAGTAAGTGGCTCATAAAAGAAGGGGACCGTCCTCGCAAAGTCGTCAACTACTTCGTCAAGGTGCTTAATAACAGATTCGCCGCTCATTTTGCTTCATAACTCCAAGTTGATACTTACTTGCTCCAAAAGAAAATGGAGAATACCCTAGAGGCACTTATTGGCTATGCCTTATGTAAATTTGCTTGAGGATAGGGAGACTCCATTGCAAAAGCCGACAGCCACGGATCACTGGCCTGAAGAGGGCATATCGCGGGTCCCTTATTGGATTTATTCAGATCCTGCGAATTATAAACGGGAGCAGGAGAAAGTCTTTGGGGGTCCCCATTGGAATTACGTCGCACTGAGCTGCGAACTCCCCAATCCCGGTGATTTTAAGCGATCATATGTTGGCGATAAACCCGTTGTGATCGTCAAAGATGAGAACGGAAAATTTTATGTCTTCGAAAATCGGTGCGCACATCGTGGTGTCCAATTCTGTCGTGAACGCCTTGGAAATACGAAACGTTTTGTGTGTCCATACCATCAATGGTCTTACGATCTATCCGGTGATTTGATTGGGGTGCCCTTTCGGAGAGGCGTTAAAGGCCAGGGAGGCATGCCCGAAAATTTTGATAGGAAGGCCCACGGTTTACGACAGCTCTCAGTAGCGGAACGTAATGGTGTGTTGTTTGCGAGTTTTGCGGATAAGCCTTCAACGATAGAAGCTTATCTTGGAGAAAGAATGCTTGGATATTTTAACCGCGTTTTTGATGGCCGTGAACTTCAAGTTCTTGGTTATCAGCGACAAGATATTCCTGCAAATTGGAAGTTAATGTTTGAAAACATTAAGGATCCCTACCACGCAAGTTTGTTACACGTGTTTTTGGTTACTTTCGGTCTGTTTAGAGCCGACCAGCCTTCCGCGGTGCACATGGATGACTACGGACGACATGCATGCTTAATCTCTAGCAAGGGAGATCAGAAGGCTACGACAGCTACTAAAGATATGGAAAATTTAAAAACAGATTTAATTCTAAATGACGATAGACTGCTCGATCCGAAAAGAGAATTTCCTGGTACCGCAACAGTCGTAATGCAGACGCTATGGCCTAATCTGATAGTACAGCAACAATCGAATACTCTCGCCATGCGACACATTGTTCCTCAAGGTCCGAATAAGTTCCGGTTGGATTGGACGTTCTTTGGTTACAAGAATGATGATGAGGAAATGGTGCGCCGAAGGTTGCGACAAGCAAATCTCATGGGTGCAGCGGGGTTTGTGTCTGCCGATGACAGTGAGGTAATGAAGTTTAGCCAAGAGGGTGTGGTGCCTTATCAGCGTGATGAGGGAATTATGGAAATGGGTGGGCTCGGAACTAGTGAAGAAGAACACATGGTAACCGAGTCAGCGATTCGGGGTTTTTACGGATATTATCGAAAAGTTATGGGCTTATTTTAGTGTCGCGCGAAGAGTTACTTCTTCTTCGAATTGAAGTCCAAGACTTCCTCGATTCCTATGGTGCAGCAATTGATGCTGGAGATTGGGACAAATTTCTTGCTTGCTTCGCAACTGATGCCGAATATCAGATTATCTCTCGTGAAAATTTTGATCAAGGCTTTCCATTAGCCACAGTGCGCTGCGAAAGCCGAAAGATGTTAAGAGATCGTGTTTTTGGTGTAGAAGAAACTATGATGTACGAGCCGCGCTTCACAAGGCACATTATAAGCGGCGTACGAATCGATCCCTCTGAAGACCATCTCAAAGCGATCGCTAATTATTGTGTTTTCGAGACGATTGTTGATCAAGAAACTAAAATTCTTCAAGTAGGTCGATACGATGCAAATCTTATCCAAGAAGAGTCTGGTTTTGTGTTTACGAAACTACATTGTATTTTTGATTCGGTGATCGTACCGAACTCGCTGATTTATCCGATTTAGATGTTTTTTGTCACCTAGCTGGCACCCTCCGTGGTAAAAAGGATACGGGAAAAACTTTGCGACAAATTCTTTGCGGTAATTAATCCTGCGACTTTAAAAAGGAGAACCTGATGGATGTAATTGAGGCTATGGAAACATGCATTGCCATGCGTTACCTAAAATCCGATCCGATCCCAGAGGCGGATCTGCAACGCCTTATCTACGCGGCTACTCGCGCATCAAGTCCAGGAAACAGTCAAGGGTGGGAATTTATCGTTTTAACGGATTCGAATATTAAAAAAGTTATAGGCGAGGCGGTAGCGAGTGGAATGGCTCCTGTTTTCGAAAACTTGCCTGATGATATAGATCCTGTAAGTGACCGCATGTACAAAGGAGCCATTCATCTAGCGGAGAACTTTTCTAATGTCCCAGCATGGATTATTGGCGCTGCGCGCAAGATTTACCCACCCCATGAACCCTCAATCGAGTTCATGCATTCCACAATTTATCCGGCGGCGCAGAACTTGATCGTAGCGGCACGCTCTATGGGTATTGGATCCACCTTTACGACTTTTCAGATGGTCGCTGAGGATGCCATTCGATCTGAACTTTCCGTTCCCGAGGACGTCCACCTCTGCTTCTGTGCCGCTGTTGGCTACCCCGAGCGATCTTTTGGGCCTGTGCGCAGAAAACCGCTTGAAGAAGTCACGCATTGGAATAAGTGGTAATCGACTTGGCCGAACCCTTTAGGACTTGGAGTCAGTGCTGTAGGGATGTGTCGAATCTACTTCATTAATCCAGAACCAATAGCGATCACCAATGACTTTCTCCCACCAATGCTCCATAGATTGATGATCCATGACATCCCAGTCGGGAGTGGCTTCCACAAGATGCTTGCCGAGTGCGGCACCTAATTCAAAAACTTCTTTACCGAACACGCTTCGTTCTTTTTCAAAATTGGACAGGGCGACATCTAAAGAAGTTTCTCCGGTAAGATGGTCGACTAAAGACAGAACATCATCCAATGCTTTGCCTGCACCCCCCCCAATATGCGGCCGTGAAAGCACGGCAGCGTCTCCTATCAAGCAGGCTCTACCTTTGACATAGTTCGGAGAGCAAGCTTCCATAACGGGTTGGATAAACGGTTGTTGGGTCCTCTCAACAACTTCGGAAAAGTATGGAGGGAAATATTTTTTGGCTATCGCCTGGCAGTATTGAACCTGCGCTTTACTCGCTGCCCCCGGGCTCAGGCCTGTCCGCACGTAACCATCTTCGTCGGGAACAATTCCAGGAACATCTTTATCTGCAATTGTCTCGTGAAAAGCCCAATTTATCCTTCTCTTTCCAGGAGTTGAACCATGTTCGGGGCTCGGAACGTAGTAAACAAAGCCGTGTCCAAAAGGATAACCAAAATAGGATATTGTATCGGCATATTTTGCGGGAAGAGGAGACTCCCATTCGTCAATCATACCTCTCCAGAGGAAGTATTTGGTTGCTCCAAGGGCAAGGTTAGGGTGCAGGAGCCTTCTTCCGGTTGATTCGTAACCATCTGCAAAAATCACGAGATCGAAAGTTTTTGGTTCCTGTTCCAAAAAGTGCAGGGTGACGGCTCCGTTTCTTTCTTCTTCAATTCTCACGGTTTCGTAGTTTTTAAAATAGATGCTGTCAGGAACGCGCTTTCGTAGTGACTTAAAAAGGACTCCCCAGTGATTAGCATGAAATGCCACAGGTTGACGCCAGTAAGTTCTCCACAGATCCTGAGAATCTTGCGAAGTTTTGTGTGTACGTGAAAATGTTCTCAACCAAATTGGGACATACGGTAAATCTTGGTCAATCAAGTCTCTTCGGTGGAGCTCGGCGAGAGTAGATATTTTCATGGCTAATCCCACACCGCGATCGTCAAGGTTTCCCGATGAACGTTCAAATATAGTTACATGCGCACCACCACGAAGAAGCATCGGAGCGAGCGCACATGCGCTAAGAGAACCCCCTACGATACCGATGTTGAGTCCTTCTAAAATTCCCTTGTTTCTATCAGTCGAGAGTTTCACTTAATCTTCCTTTCTGCGAACAGATCAAACTAACACGGAACTTTTCTTAATCGATAGAAAACAATCAAAAATTTACTTTAATTATTATTGATTAAGTAGTTAGCAAGTCGTAATAGACTGGTCACGATAGGCTCTATACTTCATTAGATATTTACGATTTATTAAAAATTAGAACTCTTGTAATTTGGATCAGAAAGTTATATCAAACCAGACGAATTTAGAACTGCATCGAGTCGCTGTTCAAGGTCGGGAGTAGCCGCAACCATAGGTAAGCGGTGTTCATTCCTGGGGATAACTTTTAATTTACGAAGCATGTACTTTATAGAGATTGGATTCGTGTCGAAGAAGACTGCTTTATTTAATTCCCAAAGTTCGAAATGTAACTGGCGAGCCTCGGTCAGATTTCCTTTTTTGACTGCATGGTAAAGGTCAGCGACCTTTTTTGGAGATAGATTTCCAACAGCATTCATCATTCCGCATGCGCCTACGGCAAGCATAGGGAAGGAAAGGTCTTCAAGGCCGACAAAAATACGGAACTTGTTCCCAACAGACAAAAGAGCATCAGTCACAAAATTTATGTCGTTCACGGCATGTTTCATTCCAACTAAATTTTCGCAGGTGTCAGAGATTTCGCGGAGTGTATCGATTGTAAGTGAAACAGCTGTCCTTCCCGGAATGTGATAGATCATTAAGGGAAGGTCGGTTCGTTCTGAAATGTCCTGGTAATATTTCACGAGACCTCGTTGTGGTGGTCTGACGTAGTAGGGAGTAACTACAAGGAGCGCATCCGCACCGGAGCGTTCTGCGTAATCCGTTAATTCTCTAGTGTCTTGGATAGATTGTGAACCTGTTGCAGCAACGACGGGAACTCTTTTGGCTGCGGTGTCCACCGCGATTGAAACGATCTGGTTTCGTTCCTCTATAGTTAGAGTTGATGGCTCTGCCGAAGTCCCATTTACAAGTATTCCGTGGGAACCTTCCTTAATCAGGCGTTCAACGAGTTCACTATAGGTATCAAAGTCGACAGCGCCATTCTTGAAGGGCGTTATTATTGGAGGGTACGAGCCTTTTAAAAAATTCTCTGGAAGATCGATCACTCTGAGCTCTTAACGCCCTGTTGCAGAATTTCGGTTCGTATCAAAACCTTCTTCTACGCCTAGTACTGCCAGGGGTTTTTTAAGATTTTCCTGCCACAGCAATGATTCCATTGCGATGTGAAGTGGCTGGTCCTGAATCGTTAGCTCGTAGACCGGTTCGTCATAAGAGGCGTGATTATGTACGCCCCAACCTGGCGCGGAAAGCATTAGGTCTCCGGCCTTCCATTCATAGATTTTTCCTTCTACTGTACTCCGGCCTTTACCCGCAAAATAATAATTTATAGCAGCAGATATATGACGATGGGGCCGGTCAACAATCCCAGCTGGACGAATACAAATCGTCGCGAAAAAATTGGGTGTTGTACCATTGGTTCCAGCGGTTCGTGGGTTGTAACAAAGATATACACGGCGTCCGACGTAATCTTTCCCGAGAGCAGCCAGTTTGTCGAGGTGGATTTTTAAATGCTCTTGCCATGACCAATGAAGAGGTTTCGATTCGATTGTAGGAGGGTTCACGATGGTTTCGTAAGGCATCAGCCAGGCACCGTCGTCACCAACTTGAAAAGTTCCATATGGGCTCCGTGTTTTAGAATCCTCTGGCTCTTGCTCGATTTCTTCGACTGCTTCAACTGGAGGGGGGTCTTCTTCAATCAAGTGAACGTTGAGGGTTTCAAGAAGGGCAGCATTCGAATAGGTTAAGCGAACCTGTGGTTGATCGGTGTCATTAACATGATGATACGTGTGCCAACTTGGAAAATTAATCACGTCGTATTGCTCGAAGTCAAACCGCTTCCCTTCAACGATTGTATGTCCACTTCCATTGATACAAAAGTTCACCTGTGTTGAATTGTGACGGATGCGTTCTGTGCGTTCCCCAGGGAGAAGGACTTCTAGCGTCACGCGAATTCCTGGAGCAAGGCCTAGCCCTGGGGCTTCTGCTCGTGGGTGTGCGATTATTGATTGTCTTCGGCCATTATCTGGTCGATCTAGGGATGCGAGGCGTTCAGCCTCACTTTCAATCTCTTCCTTGGTGATGATCACCGCTGGCCAAAGATTGAGATCCTTCGAGCGGGCCCCACAAGTATCGATGAAACGGACGTCGTTTTTAGTCATGGTTTGCTCCTGTAATTAGCATACTAATGTTTTCCATTTAAGAAAATACTTGCTTGGCAGCAAGGTCTGCACCTTTTCGTAGGGCCCGGAATTTTGCCCATGTGATGTTGGCTCCGACCATTTCCCAGCCAGCGAATGTTCCAAATCCGCAATCGGTACTTGGTAGAACTCTCGTTGGGTCTCCTACGGCATCTACTGCTTCAATGATACGTTTGCAGCAAATTTGAGGATGTTCGACGTAGTTGGTAGTTGAATCGAGAACTCCTGGAAGTAGGATCATATCATCTGGCAACGGATGGGTCTTAAAGGCTTCGTATTCGTGCTGATGCCTTGGATTCGCGAGTTCAATCGAGAGTCCACCGATCTTTGCCTGATACAGAATTGGTAGTAAATCTGCAAGAGGCGGATCCCATTCGTGAGGACCGTCATAGTTACCCCAGCAGACGTGTAGGCGAATTCTATCAGCAGGTATGTCGCTAACTGCTGAATTGATGGCATCTACGTGCAGCGACACCACATCTAGGAACTCTGCATCACTGCCCTTTTGAAAAAGTCCTCCTCTCTCCATTGCGAGATCAGGACAGTCAAGCTGAAGGAGGTAGCCGCGCTCGTGAATCAGATCGTATTCTTTCTTTAGTTCTCGAGCGAGGGCCCTTACGTAACCTTCATAGGTGTCGTATGCCCCTCCATTTTGGCATGTTGTGGCTACGATACCGGGTGAGGCCGCAGTCATGAAACGTTCAGAATATTGTCCTTCGACCTCTGCGGAACATGTGTCGAAGGTGTCGCATTCAAAACGAGCGTCATCGAATCCCACATATTCAATCTTCTCAGTAGCAGCGGGTGCATCGTATACTTTCGAAGTTTTGATTTGCCGATTCTGCCAAATTTCTAAAAAATCTGGATAATCCGAAAAGCACTGGAAGGGCATACGTTCAGTAACTCCTCCATATCCGGTCATTCTTTCCGGTACATAGGTCTGAAAACCCACCCGAGGTTGCTCGCCGTCATTTATGACGTCTATCCCGGAGTCAACTTGCGCTTTTATAACGGTCTGCACACCTGCCCGAGATAGTTCTCGATATTCCCCTTCGTCGTATTTTTCCTTTGACTCTCTTCTTATTAAAAGGTCCGAGAGCTCCCGTGAGCGAGGAAGACTTCCGACATGGGTAATTAAAAAACGATCTTTGCTTTGCTTCATTTCGACTCCTTTCTCTTACTAATCTCTAAAATGTGCCTCAGTTTGCGGAACAAGTTTCCGAGAATCTTTGAATAAGGTGATTTTGCAAGAACCGGCTTTTGTCCTGGGGCATTGAATCAGTGGCCAGGGTGCACCAATCCTTTCCACCGGCATTATAAAGTGCATCATTGGGATATGGGAGCGATAAACGGGAGTACCGCCTTCATCGTAAGTGATAGGGTGTTTTTCCTTCACTGTCGCTAAGCCCCAATCGGAATCGTAGCGTCCCTCTCGGTGTGCTCTGCCACAACTTCCACAGGGATTCTGGGTCATCACGAATCGGTCATCTTTTTCAACAATACTGATCGTTCCGAAATTTGCGACTGAAAGCAGTTCCGACCACATAATCAACCGTTCGCTAGGTTCAGATTCGATGTCTTCCATCATCCACGGCATCCAATCCTTTTCGCTGCTTGCCCGGAGACTTTCCGAAAGAATCTCAACTCCATATTTGCGGTAAATGCCAGAGAGGATGTAGCTTACATAGTCCCTATAGTAGTCGTGAAGATCGCGGGAGCCTTTGTCAATTTGATCAAAGAAAAGGCCAGCATCTTCAAAGTCGCCTTTATCTAATTTTTCAGAGAAGACCTTTGTAGGATCTTCTTGTGTTGCCCTGATGGCTTTTAAGTCCATCCCTGAGGCAGCAGATTTCGACAGGACATGCTCGAAGTTCGTGAGCTCCTTGGTAGCTTCATGCCCATATCGTTTGTCTAAAAAACTGAAGAGTGATGGAATCCAACCATGGTAGAGGGCGGGAAATTGTTTAAAAAGATCCAAAACGTACTCAAACTCTTTCAACGCTATTTTAGGATCTTTGGTCGCGAGTGCCTCTGCGACCCTGGTCTTTCCAGAACGGCAAAAAGAGTCGAGTTCTTCCTGAGTAAAAATACGGTTGCTCATTATTTTCTCCTAAGTTTATTCTATATCAGCAATAACAGGTGCATGGTCAGATGCGGTTAAACCTTCTTTCTTTTTTCGGTAATCACGATCAATTGTTGAGGCATGTACAGAGCTTAAAATGTCCGAGGAGCCATAGAGAAAATCAATGCGAAGTCCGTGATTTTTGTAGAATGCTCCCCCTCGATAATCCCACCACGAGAAGTCTTTTGAACTTGGGTTGAGTTCTCGAAAGATGTCGTTCAAACCGCAAGCGTTCAACTTTAAAATGCGATCGCGCTCAGCGGTCGTGTGGAAGATCTCTCCTTCGAGCCTTTCTTCGTCCCACGTGTCTAAGGGTGTTGGGCAAATATTGAAATCACCGCAAAGTATTGATGGGCTCGCTGAGAATTGCGCATTCTTCAAGTAGTTCGTGAGCTCGTCGTACCACTCCAGTTTTTTTGCGTAGTCAGCATGAGAGAGGTTTTTACCATTCGGCGCGTAAATAGTTATGAAAGAAAGATTGTCATTTTTTACGTGAATCATTCTTGATCCAAAATCGTCTTGTCCAGGAAGCCCTTTTTGAACCACTTCTACCTTTTTCTTTGAAAGTACCGCTACTCCGTTCCAGGCTTTCTGTCCGTGAGCTTGAGCGTGATAACCTACCTCCAAAAGATCTTCGAAAGGAAACTTATCCTCAGTGAGTTTCAATTCCTGAAGTCCGAGTAGGTCCGGCTGTCTCTCTTCTAGCCAAAGTTTTAGATAATCAAGTCGAGCTCGAAGACCATTAATGTTCCATGTGGCTATGCGCATTATTCTTCCTGTGGCTCGAGGATTGTTGGAAGCTCTTTTAAGCTCCGGGATAAAATACTGGCTTCCCAGGAGGGCTTGTGGGTATCAACCTTAAGTCTAGGAAATCGTGTGAAGAGTTCGCCAAGAGCAATCTGGCCCTCAATTCTCGCAAGGGGAGCACCAAGGCAGAAGTGGATACCATGTCCGAAGGCTAGGTGAGGGCGATCTTTTCGAGATGGCCAGAATTTATCGGGGTCCTCATATTGCCGCTCATCACGGTTTGCCGAGGCTTGTATCAAAAATACTCGATCACTTTTACGGACTCTTTGGCCTTTCAAAGATAAGCTAGTTTTAGCAGAACGAACCATGAGTTTAAGCGGTCCTTCAAAACGGAGAACTTCTTCGACGACTCGCGATGAATTTTCTTGATCTGAAAACATTTTTCTTACATCTTGTGGCTGTTTAGATAAGGCGAGGATTCCATTCGCGATTAAATTAGTTGTGGTTTCATGTCCTGCAAACAGTAAAAGTACGCAAGTTCCGATTATTTCGTCAGCTGTGAGCTTTTCATTCGCCTCCTTAGCCTCTACGAGTGAGTTAAGGAGACCGTCGCGAGGATTATTATGGAGTTCGAAAAGTATTCCCTCGAAATATTTCCGAAGCTCGAATAATCCTTTTCGTGCAGTCACTCTCCTCTCACGCTCATCTCCAATTCCGAAAATCAGATTCTTTATTTCATTAGACCAAATCTGGAACTGCTCGCGATCTGTAGAGGGAACTCCGAGCATCTCTCCGATGACTATGGCTGGAAGGGGGTAAGCGAATTGTTTGACAAGGTCTTCGGGTGTTTGAGGGTTTAGGCTTTTTATAAGATCGTTTGCGATTTCTTGAATTCGAGGCTTCAACGATTCTACTACTTTAGGTGTAAAAGCTTTCTGAACTAATTTCCGCAAACGAGTATGGTCAGGGGGGTCACGAAACTCCATCCATCCATCGAGAATTTTCTGGCTCGGTGCATCTTGTGGTCCCTGGAAAAGGTTTGATATGTGCGCCGATGAGAGCCTGGGGTCTTTGTATCCACGTATCACATCTTCGAACCGAGTAATTAACCAAGCGTTGTGTTCGTTGCTCCAGTGGGCGGGCTCGTACTCCCGCAGTTCCTTAAAAGCGGGATAAGGGTTTTCTACAACGGCCGGTGAGAGAAGATCCAAAAGTTTACTCTCTACTCGTGGCCACTTGACAGTTCTCGGAGTGGTTCTCGGTTTTTATTAAAGATGGCAATTTCTGTCTTAGTACCTCGAAATCAAATGGGAAAAATCGTTTAGGACTTCGCGATAAGTTTCAAGTGGCGCGACGATACCGATCTCGGTGATTCCCAACGACTCTGACTTTTGGATCTTTTCTATGATTTCGTTCTCACTTCCAACCAAACAAGTTCCTTCAATTACTTCGGGTGTCACAAACTTTCTTTCTTCAGATGTGCAGAACGTTGCGTGACCCTCGTGGATTTGTCGAAAACGTTTTTCGGGAGGAAGGGTCATGTTGTCCACATGTTCTGAGTACTCTTCCCAAATGCCACGAAGAAATTCC
>DKAI01000154.1 GCA_002450755.1 Deltaproteobacteria bacterium UBA6930 | reverse complement strand
GCAGGTGAAATAGACTACTGGAAGGGTTGGGTGCTTTACCGCCTCGGGCATATCGCTAAAAGGAGAGGTGATGGGAAGACGCGCCAGCGTGGATATTTTAGTGGTGCTTTACGCGCGTTCGGGAGAGCCCTTCCTCGGATTAGAGATCCTGACGTGGGAAGAGAGACTCTACTTGCAGTTGCTTCTATTCAGAGAGAATTGGGTAAACCTAAAAATGCTGCGACCACACTTGATCGCCTCGGTCGAGTATTTGCAGATGCACCGGCGGAATTTCATCGAAGAGTTGTGTTAGAGCGGGCTAGGAGCGCGGCAGACTCAGGAGATCTTAAGGGTGTTTTGACACATACGCGGGGAGCTTCAGAGAAAACTGGAAGCGGTAAAGAATTGTTGATGCTTCGGGTGGAAGCGATCCTTGCAGGAGATGAGCCAGAGAAACAGCTTGCCGATTTAAGGGCTGCCGCAGTCAAACTTCTTGGGGCGTCAGGCAAAGCTCCCGGGCAAGTTGTTGCACATCTCGCTTCGGCCGATCTCTCCGGGAAAACATTAGTTAGTTTGAATCTCGGTGCTATCAGTGAAGTTTTAGCAGGCTTGGCGTTTACTGAAGAATCCCCCGGAGTAGCAGCGTCGTTTTTGGACCGTGCACTAAGCTCGGGTAAGCCATTACCTGGGCTTCGCCGAGAAGTACTCTGGGCTCGGTTGGCGGAGGCGAGATTTCGAGAGGAAAACTACGAACTTTCTTATAGAGCTTGTGATTCTTTTCGTTCCCAGTACCCAAAATCCGAGTTCCGCAGCAATATGGCTCGCCTTTCCTACGATTCAGCGAAAGCCTGGAAAGCGGCCGGCGGTGGAGTGGCCTCTTCGAGAGCAGTTGCAACCGCGTCGAAATGGGTCGCAAGGGATGCTCCCGATAGCGCGGAAGCAGACCAAGTTCAGATAGCACGTGCGCTCTCAAGGGCAGCAGCTTCCAGGAACCCCAACCGCGCAATCAGATTGTTGAATAGAGTGCCTATGGGTGCTGCAGGTGTAGAGGCAGTTGCCCTTCAAAAGGTTCTTGTACTTTCCGCCAAGGTACAGGGGGCACTTGAAAGAGCGTTACGAAAGCCCACTGATGTTCGAGGTCCAACTCGGGAGCTGACGAAGGCATTAGGAGGAATAAGGAACCTTCCGAAGGAACTGCAGAAGACCTATGCACAAGACATCGGAGTGGCAAACGTTCGTCAACTGATTGGGGAAGGGAAGTCCACAAAGGCTCTCGAGAGATTGCTGACTTTAAATCCGGACTTTGAAGCAATGAGAACCCGGTTAATGGCGCTGTGGAGAGTAGGGCGTAAGGGGGATGCACAGCATCTAGCAACTAGGATTTTGTCGTCCGGACCAGGAGAAAAAAAGTCGCGTTGGGAGCTCGCGGCACTCGTTGGGGCGGTAGCACCCGAAGATGCTCCAAACCCCGCAGTACAGGCCAAGTTATTGAAGGTACTGCGTGATACCCGTCCGAAATCCGTAGAAGGTGAGTTGGTTGCCGATCTCATTCTGAGGGAAGCCGAGGCTAGTCTACGGGCTGGCGATGCAGGACTTGCGAAAAGAAGGTTGGAAGAGGTCGTTGCTGCGAACCCTCGTGCTCTCCGCACTCTACATGGAACCGCAAGCCTCTACGAGTCCTTGGGAAATGCAGGAGCCGCGACTCAAGTTTGGCATCATGCTAGTAAACTCTCCGAGCCTGGGAGTCCCGCTTGGGCCAAAGCGCGAGTTGGGGTTGCGAGGACTTTGCGACTGGTTCCCGAGAAAGCGGGAGATGGTTGTGCGGTTGCTGAATCAATTCTAGCGAGTGGCCGCGAGCTTGATGATGCTTCGCGAAATGAATTGACTCAAATTTCGGCAAGTTGCGTGGGAGGCTGAGACTTCCTGTTCCCTTTACATTGTAGTTTGAAGTGAAACCTGGATATCCTCCACTTTGTAATCAACGTCCGTACGAAGATTTACCCTTTTATGCTCACTTTCCTTAAGGGGTCCCATGTTCCACCGTACCCGCTTTCTAGCACCATCACGACCAAGAAATGTAATTACACAGGATGCACTACGAAATCCTCTGGCCGTACCGTTCATCACCTCGATGTCTACATAGACTTCATCTTCCGTCTTTTGCTCGAGGCTAGATAGTCGATAAGTGATTTTCCCTGACATGTCGCGCTCGGCTCTTCCAATCGGAATTAGAGGAGAGTCAGTAAAACGAGAAATTCTTGCTCGACGTTCCATCCTTTCTCCGCACCCAACCTCTGTGGTGATGAAGAAAGCGAGAAAAGATGCGACTAGGAATAGATGGATATATCTCATAACTGTGCGAATCTTAACACGCTTCGATGATCGGAGCCGATGGCAGTCCTTACAAAGTAAAATTGTTTTGGCTTTAAGAATGGAGTCCGATGGATATGGTTGAACCCAATGGTGATTTGAGGATGTGGTCCTGGGTCTTCCTTCTCATGTACATCGGGATTATGGCCGTGTGCGGCGTCCTCGGTATGCGTCGAGTAAAAAGTGGGGATGACTTTGCCACGGCGAGAGGTAGCTACGGAGCGATATTTTTATCCTTTGCGTTAGTAGCGACGACTGCGAGCGGAGCAACCTTCTTAGGTCTCCCCGCAATCACCTACAAGGTGGGTCTTTCAGGCTTGTGGTACGCCGTTATTTATCCATTGGGAGTATACGGAGGGATTTTGCTTTGTTTGCGTGCTGTAACGCGTGCGGGGCGTATCTTTGGTAATCGTTCGATACCTGAATACTTGGGCGACCGATACCAGTCGGAGCTTTTGAGACTTTCGGTTGCAATATTTTCTCTTCTTCTTTTGTTTTATCTTGCGGGTCAGCTCTTGGCGGGAACGGTGATGTTCGAGCAAATGATGGGAATACCCAAATTTTACGCGTTGGCGATCACCAGTGGCGTTCTTCTCGTCTACATTGCAATTGGTGGTGCCCACGCAGACATTCTCACCGATGGAATCCAGGGCGCGCTGATGATTATTATTGCCCTGGGTGTGATCGCAATGTTTCTGTTTGGTTTCGGGGTAGATGGTGGTCTGGGTGGAGTTCTAAATCGCCTCGAATCACTTGATCCTGATACTACGAAGATTTTTAATCCAAAAAGCCCCATTGTAGGTTCTTCATGGGATGTTTTTGCCATTTTTGCGGCGCACCTTCCGCTAGGAATGCTGCCTCATATCGGAAATAAACTCTGGGCCTTAAAAGACAATGCAAGTAGGCGTCGGTTTATGACCCTGAGTTTCGTTTTGGGACTTCTTATGCCTGGTCTTGCACTTGGTGGTCTTCTGGCTCGAGCAGTCCTAGGGGACGAGTTGCTGACGGGTGAGTACGGACCTAACTATTCAATCCCTGCACTTTTCATTACTCTTCTCCCATCGTGGCTTGCCGCACTGCTAGGTGCTGGGGTTCTTGCTGCCGTTATGTCGACTGCCGATGGTCTGGCGGTGTCGGCGTCGCAGATTTTTGCGAACGATATCTATCGTTGTTCTCTCGCCCCTCGTTATCACAAGAATCGAGGAGAAGCTTATATTGATAAGTTGTCACTTCGAATAAGCAGAATAGCCACTGCTCTTGTGCTGATAGGAGCCATGGGAATGGCTTGGGCATTCCAAGATTTAAACGTCGCCCTCTTGGTGTGGGCTGGAATAGGGGGCATGATGGCCGCACTCGCGGGTCCGTTCATGTTGGGTGTTTTCTGGCGTAGGTTAAGCCGTATGGGAGCTCTTCTGGGTTTTTTTGCCGGCGCGATCGTATTTATTGTACTGAAGAGTGGGGGGATTCACGGAGAGGAAGGTGTTTTAGCTTGGCTCTCCTCTCAAAGCCCGAATCCATTTGCGTGCGCGACCTTAGGAGGTGGGGCTTCTGTAATTGTCTCGGTATTAGGATCGCTTTTCTCTGAGCCGCTACCCTCGGAGCACCTTGATGAGGTCTTTGGCCGAGAGGATTAGTACTGACTACTTCTTTGTTGCGTGGGATAGGTCCGCGACCGTTAATTATGGGCGTTAAGTCAGACGGCAACAGGAGCTGTGATTTTCGGATGATGTTTGTAATTTGAAAGAGAAAAGTTTTCAAACGCAAAATCTTCTAGCGCTCGTATGTTTCCATTAATTTCAAGCCGTGGCGGTGAAAAAGGTTCTCTTTCTAGCTGCTGATCCGCTTGGGCCAGATGGTTGTTGTAGAGGTGCACATCGCCTAAAGAAACGACGAGGTCTCCCGGTTCGAGGTTACTTACATAAGAAATCATTTCGGTCAGTAACGCATATGAGGCAATATTAAAAGGAAGACCTAAAAATATATCTGCACTGCGTTGGTAGAGGTGACAAGAAAGCCTCCCCTGTGCAACGTAGAACTGAAACATAACGTGGCAGGGAAGTAAGGCCATCTTTTCCAACTGCCCCACGTTCCACGCACTAACAAGAAGTCGTCTCGAATTAGGGTTGTTCTTGATTTCATGCATGACGTTCTGTAGTTGATCGATGGCTTCTCCTGTGGGTGTAGGCCACGAGCGCCACTGTACCCCGTAGACTGGACCGAGGTCACCCTCGGGGCTTGCCCACTCATCCCAAATGGTTACGCCATGTTCGTGAAGGTAGCGGACGTTGCTTTCTCCTCGAATAAACCATAGAAGTTCATGTGCTACGGATGGCCAATGAAGAAGCTTGGTTGTTACGGCCGGAAATCCTTCACTCAAATTAAATCTCAATTGTGCGCCGAAAAGGCTCAGCGTTCCTGTTCCTGTTCGGTCCTGCTTGGGAATTCCCTGATCTCTTACTTCTCGTAGCAGGCTCAGGTAGGTCTTCATCCTCCCTCTTTTCCCTTCTAGTTCGTGCGCTCAACCTTAAGAGAGCGCTCTAGTTTCTTCGGACTTTTAAGGACGGCCAGCTATGGATGCTGTACTGCCCCGTTTAGTGTAGCGATGTTTTAGCACCGATGAGAGCCTGTACAGCTTCTGAAATTCCATCAACACTCAAGTGAAACATCGGGAAAAGGTTTTGAATGATTCTAGTCGTGTGCGTGTGTCCCCAGAGTTTTTGTGAATCTGGATTTAGCCATGCGCTTCGTTCAAAATGATCATTTAGTCGATGTAGCCATTTTATACCTGGAGTATCCCCCTCCAGCCGAGGGTCTATATTGCCGTAGGGCTCTAATAGCTCAGCAGGGTTCATCGCGGCGTCACCGACCACCAATAGTTTCCATCGATGGTTTAGTTTGCGGAGAATATCACCAGTGGGAAGAGATTTTCGCGAGTTCATGTCTGCGGTCTTGTAAAGGTGGTCGTAGATGCAGTTGTGAAAGTAGTATGCCTTGAAATCTCGAAGGCCCCGTTCTTCATGAAGCGCGGTTAGCAGACGACTGACAGGCTCATAGTACGGGTCCATCGTTCCCCCCACGTCCATGAGTAGCAAAAGTCGAACTTGATTTTTCCGTTCCGCGCGAAATTCAAGTTCAATTTCTCCCGCATTCTTGCAGGTAGTATCGATAGTTGCGTCAATGTCTAGTTCGTCCTCAGGACCGATCCGTGTTAGTTGTCGTAATCTTTTTAGAGCAACCTTTGTTTGCCTAAGATCCATGGTCAGATCAGTTCGATACCCCATGAAACGACGTTCGTCCCATACTTTCATGGCACTACGATTTTTACTTTCTCCGCCCACTCGTATTCCCGTGGGATGTTCTCCGTTGTTACCGTATGGTGAGCGTCCGCCGGTACCTACCCATTTTCCGCCGCCATCGTGTCTCTCAGTTTGCTCCGCCAAAGTTTCAAGGAATTTCTTCATTAGTTCGTCTTGAGTAAGACGTTCTAGCATCGCTCGCTGTTCTTCAGTTAGCGCTTGATGATTTTTGGGATCGTTGAGCCATGCTAAAACCTCGTCTTCAATTTTGAATTCTCCCTCTACTCCTTGAAAAACCCGTGAAAAAACACGATCAAATGAATCAAAATAAGTTTCACTCTTGACGAGAGTCGCCCGCGAAATATGGTAGAACCGCATTAGGCTTCCGCCGTGTTGTCCTTCTGCGATGGCCTGCATAAGTGTCAACCATTCTTGGATAGCGACGGGGACTCCCTCGTCTCGCAACTGATAGAAAAGGTCGAGAAACACTTTCTTACCTCCTTCAACTACTGGTTGTAACGAGGTCCGAGATCACTCCAGGCTTTAGGCATGTCACCCCCCGCTTCGTCAAAGCGTTGCATCGCCTCGGTATCCTGCTCATTTTTTAGAAGTGCCCCGAGAAACGGTATGTGTTCGTTCACTTGTTCCACAGTTATTCCGCCTCTTAAAAGTACTGAAATCCAATCAATGAGTTCCGATGTGGAAGGCTTTTTTCTTAATTCCTCTTGTTCTCTTAGCCAGTAAAATTTTATGAGTACTTGATCTAGAAGGGTAGTATCCAGGTTTTTGTGATGTACATCAATAATCTCTTTCATCAGGTCTCTCTCGGGAAATTCAATGAAATGAAATACACACCGTCTAAGGAACGCATCTGGAAGTTCTTTCTCATTGTTCGAAGTGACGATTACAACAGGTCGCTCTTTAGCAACAATCTCGTCTCCCGTTTCCATTACATCGAAACGCATTTCGTCCAATTCATGTAGGATGTCGTTCGGAAACTCTAAATCGGCTTTGTCTATTTCATCAATAAGTAATACGTGGCGATTTTCGGCTCTGAACACTGTGCCGAGCGGTCCATACTTTATATAGTGCCGGATGTCGGAAACATCTCCGTCACCAAATCTGGCATCGTTCAATCTTTGAACAGTGTCATACACATAAAGGCCATCAGTTGCTTTTGACGTAGACTTGATGTTCCAAGATTCCATCGGCATGCCAAGGCCTTCCGCCACGTGTCTCGCTAGGAGAGTTTTCCCCGTACCGGGCTCGCCTTTAATTAATAGGGGCTTTTCAAGTGCCAGTGCACAGTTGACCGCATCGATAAGCGGTTCGGATGCGATGTAGCCTTCGGTCCCCCGAAAGCGAAAAAATTCAGAATTTTCCGACATTAAGATCTCCGGTCGATGACTTCTTAGTGAAGTCTTTGTGGTCGAGCGAGTTTCGGCGATTTGTAGGAGCTTGCGCAAGTCCTCTGAGCAAAGGAC
>DKAI01000066.1 GCA_002450755.1 Deltaproteobacteria bacterium UBA6930 | reverse complement strand
TATAGGTGGTTGAGTAGTATATCTTGTTAGCCGTTCGTCACAGCGGAATTGATTCGTTTAAGTAATACCATCGAATATAAAGATACTTCACTTGAATCGTCCCAAACTTCAAGGCGTTCTTCATAACCCCGTTTTTCGGGTATAAGGCTCTTCCTAGCGCTTAAGCCTTTGCCATGCTCAGGTGAACTGTCCGAAAATATCAATGCACCTGACTGGTCATCGATTTCGTAACGGTACTCCAGCGATTCACCTGAATCCGTCCAGGCGTTACCAATGTACTCACCATCGTTTGCTTTCAGTCCGATAACCACGAAAGCCTGATGGCTATCGATTCCACCCAAAGCTAAGGGGTATGAAACGCTCATCCTCAATGCAAGAGCAGTGCCTTTTGCAACCCAGCTGCCGATAACTTCTTTGGAGAAAGGTCTCTTATCTTTGCCATAATAACCCTCTCCACGAAAGTGGCCGACGAGGAACCCGAGAGTTGTCAGGTCTGTAGTTGAATCGAAATGCATCGGATCGAACTGCAATGCAAGCGCAGGATCGTTATCTACTAAGAGAGTTCCAGAATGCGAAGCTATAGACCCCAGAGTTAAAAGATCTTGCCAGGTGGTAGCATCTAAATTTCGAAAATCTTTTTGGTTACCGTCGAACCGAAGAGCTGCTCGCGGAGAATATTCACAGCTTCCCTGGCACCCTGTTTCTTTGATTGAGAAGGGTATGCGCTCGTCAGTGTTAGCAGGAGAGGTGAAATGTTCACATTTACGACCTCTACATACATAGAGACAGCGGGGTGCCATTTTCATTGCTTCGGACGCCTGTCGGACAGAATCAAGAGCTTCTTTGGGGCTAACCTTAATACCAAGGGTCTCGAAGCGTTTACGTAGAAGTTCCCACGATTCAGTTCCGAACGGATTACTGGTCCAACTGTCGCCCAAATAGCCTTTCTGTTCGATGAGCAGTCCGAGCGCTTCCTTTGCAAGAGAATCGTTAGGTATTGCCTCGACCAAAGTATCCTCCTGATTATTAGATTCCGACGAGATTTAAACCGAATGTTTCGAGTCCAGTTGAGCATGTCAGACTTGAATCGTCCACAACGTTTCTCGGATTGTATTATGAACCCTCGAATTTATGCGGGAGTTTGCGGTGTGTCATCGTGATTTGATTATTATTTTATGGTGTAATGCACACGCTTGACAACATCCAAGATTAGATACAAATTCGATCCTTCGCTTAGAGCGCCTCGGCAGATTGTTGAGGCCTGGGGACCTGCGGGTCCTCTGCGGGAAGCCGGTGAGAATCCGGCACGGGACCGCCGCTGTGACCGGTGACGATCGCGACATTATCATGCCACTGATCCACTCGGATTGGGAAGGCGTCGCGAGAGATTGATCCGGAAGTCAGAAGACCGGACTGAGCGACTGAACCACAATTGCGCTCGGAATCGGCGCAAAGGATGTTTTGCCAGTGCTCTTTCGTCATAGCTGCTTTCTCTACTTTGTTTTCTTTACTCTGGTTTTGTTGAACTCCGAGGGTTCCTCAGCTGAGGAAGTTATTGGAGTTGGGTCGTTGACTCCACGTCCTCTAGTTGAGCTCGGAAGTACCGTAACAGTTATGAATCGTCAGGATATCGAAAGTAGAGGAGCTGTGTTTGTTTCAGATCTCTTAAGAGAAATTCCTGGTGTCTCGGTTAACAGGACAGGTAGTTATGGTTCGATCACACAAGTTCGTATTCGAGGAGCAGAAGCAAATCACACGCTAGTCATCATAGATGGTGTTGAGATGAATGATTTTGCGGACAACGATGAATATGACTTCGGAAATCTACTAGCGGATGACGTAGAGCGCATTGAGGTGCTCAGAGGTCCGCAAAGTGCTCTTTACGGAAGTGAAGCAATCGGTGGTGTTGTAAATATTGTCACACGACAGTCGCCTCCCGGATTTCTTGGAAATATTTCCGCAGAAGCTGGGAGCCATGGCATGCGTCGTGCGCATGTTTTACTTGGTGGCGGGACGGAGAATGCCCGCTTGACTGGAGCGGTTAGTTTTCTGGATACGCATGGAATTAGTTGGTCGCCGGAAGGAGGAGAACAAGATGGTAATCGTAATCATACATACAATGTTAACGGAATCTGGGATCCGGTAGACGCCCTCAGTATCGGTGGCAATGTCCGGTATAGCCGGGAAGGCCTTGAAAAGGATGGCCAGGAATTTAACTACCCTTCGAGATCAACAGATGGATTGGTTGTTAATACGCCCGACGAGTCCGATAACGAACAATTCTCGGGAAGAATTTTTGCGAAGTACTCAATCCTCGACGGGAGATGGTCTCATCAAATTGACCTTACCAAACTTGATACACGTCGAGATCAAAGGAAAAATGGACTTCTTCAATCAGAAAACAGAGGTGACAATCGTAAATATAGGTACCAGACAACGCTTAAGTTTTCAGCGCTCGCTTTAAATCATTCAGCGACTGGTGTGTTCGAATATGGCGAAGAGAGATTCAACAGTCGACCATTTGCAACGTCGCTTTCTGGGTCGGGTCAGAAAAGAAAACTGCGTCAGCATAGCTGGACTGGGGAGTGGAGATCTTCGTGGGAAGAACGACTTTTTCTTTCAGGAAGTTTACGTAAAGAAAAAAACGAACTTTTTGACGATTCAACTACTTATCGGATAACGGGAAGCTGGTTGCTTCCGAATATGGCTACCCGTTTACGAGGGAGTATTGGGGAGGGAGTAAAAAACCCAGGTGTCTATGAATTGTTCGGCTACTTTCCTGGTTTTTTTTCGGGCAATCCGAACCTTAATCCAGAACAAAATAAGGGCTGGGACATAGGTATGGAGCATGAATTTTTTAATGGACGATTGGTGTTTGAAGGAACGTACTTTTATAGTGAACTGATCGATGAAATCGACGGTCTTTTTTATGATCCAGGGCTACTTACATACACGGCAAGAAATCTCGATGGTCAAAGTGATCGGAAGGGGTTAGAAGCCGTTTTCAGATATGAGCCATATAGCGGTGTCCTTTTGACCGCTTCATATACGTATCTGGATTCGGAAGACCCAGATGGTGAAAGAGAGAAGCGAAGACCCGAGCACAGTGGAAGTA
>DKAI01000105.1 GCA_002450755.1 Deltaproteobacteria bacterium UBA6930 | reverse complement strand
CGTAAAGTTTCGCGCATAGCGGCATGGAGGGGTGCGATGTAGTTGCCCACATCCCAGTCGGGTATAGCTTGCTCTTGCCAGGCCTTTCCGCCTGGAATATCCCATTTTCCTTGTTTGTTCCTGACGAGTAAGTATTCAGATCCATCTCTTCCAGGTTTCTCTAGAAGCATTTGAGTTATTCCAATGGGTCGGTCGTCGTGTACGGCAATAAGTTTTTGGCCATTTTTTGAAAGTGCGTTAAAGGCTGCTTGGTTGTAGAGGTAATAACCAGTTGCAGGTGGGGAATGCTTGCCCCCGTACTTGTTGAAGAAGCCTGCTCGAGGTTTTTTGGATCTATTTGGTCCAGCTCGATGCCAGCAATGCATGTTCATTAAGAGGAGGTCACCTCGACAAAGTCCTGGGTCGATAAAGCTTTCGTTTCTAGGAGCAACTGGGGGCTCGACATGGAGCGTACGAGTGTTGCGATCTTGAATCCGATCTAGGTTGTGAGATCCAGGTGAAACGAAAAGTTGTCCGGCCTCTGCGTCGTAGTCTATAAAAGGAACAATTGCGAATAGCCAGTTCATTGAGGACCCGACGGGCCGCCATCTTTTGTAGTCGTTGTGCTTTGGTAGGCCCGGACCGCCTGGGGTTCTGTCGTATACCACGAAAGCAGTAAGGAGGGGCTCATCTTGCAATAATGTTTTTACCGGATCGAGGATATTTGGATGTTCCGCGATTGTGGCCAAATCAGGATCGGACATGCAGCTATGTGCCAGCGTGTATCGGCCTGCAGTAGGATATTTTAAATTTGGAGGTATCGAGCTGTGAGGAGTTTGTCTCTTGTAAGCCCGGTCGTAAAGCTCAATTTCGTTTTCGTCGAATTGGCTTCGAAGCACAACGAATCCGTCCCGTTCGTAGTCTGCAATTTGCTTCTTGGTTAGCATGTGTAGCGGTCTTCTCCGTTTTTCACGGTTCTTGAATTTGTTCTAAAGGAGGAAGGTTGAGCGCATCTCGAAAAGTAGCGTGAAAGTGGTGTAATGCAGGTTCATTTCGACCAAAAATAAGATGCTTTAAAACTCCCGCTTCTGCAACCCGCTGCGTACTCTCTCCCATAGAGTAATCTTCTTGGTCGAGTGTGCTGATAAAAACTTCACGAGAAGCATCGGGCCCGAAAATAGAACCGCCACCTCGGGAGTCAGGATCATAAACGGTAGACGCATCGATAACTGGTCGTCCCGACGCTTTCGCTTCATCAATCGATTCGAGAATTGAAGGAGAGAAATATTGACGGATCCGTGTAGTTGAACGGCTTGGATCATTAGGATCGGGATAGATTCGAAATAAAGTAATTTGCTTTTCGCTTGGAACCAACTGGATATTTGGAAATAGGTAATAGACGACGGCGGCTCCAGTATCCATTCTCCATTCGGTCTCGGGTTTCGTGCGAAGAGTGTCGATGCCTCTAGTTGGAAAGCAGAAACGATGGTTACGTCCAAAGGTTTCGTACGCTAAAGCATCTCCGTAAAAAATTCGAGAGACTGTATTCTTATGTAAGCGGGTAAAATGATATGTCTCACCAAAGGTATCGTTTGCGAGTTTCCAATTTAAATTTTTGTTTAGAATAGATTCATCAGTAAATACTTGCTGAGAAAGATTCCAGGATTCGATTTCGGGGCCTAGCTCTCCTAAGAGAAGTTCTGGGTCAAGATTGCCGTTTGGGTCTGGATGTACCCAAAGAAGTCCATGCTTTTCTGCGGAGGGCAATTCGATTAATCCAAACTGAGTTCTATCGATGTTTCCAAAATCTTGTTCACGAGCTATTCCGACTAATTCGCCTGTATTCTTATATGTCCAGTTGTGGAAAGGGCACACGAAATGCTCTTGTTCGCCGCATTGTTCGCTCGTGAGTCTTGTCCCTCTGTGTCGGCAGGCGTTCAGAAAGGCATGAAATACACCTTTTTTATCTCGGGTTGCGAGGATGGGGACACCAAAATCTTGCAAAGTTAGGTAGCTACCCGGTCGAGGGAGATCGCCAGAGAGGCCGACCATTTGCGGATGTGTTCGGAAGAATTCAGTCCATTCGCGGTCAGCCAGCTCGCGATTTACGTAAGAAGCTGTTGGGTTTTTCAATTGACATCCGGCATCGATGTTTTTTTTTCGATCTAGTTGATCCATTAGTTCTTTTAGGATTTTGATCTGGGTGACCCTTTTCATGCTGACTCCTCGAAAGCTACTAACTAAAATGGTAGCAATTCCAGCCATTTGTCGCAGAAAACCTTAAAATTCAATGAGTTTTACCCCTTACCCGACGCGGGCACCGGCAATCAGGTAATCTTCAGTAACCTATGGTTTTTATACCGAATCAGCTTTATGAAGCACGAGGAGTTCAATATGAGCAATGAACAGGAAGAATTTGAACAGATTAGGCAATTAAAATCCCGCTATTTTCGACAAATGGATTGCAAGGAGTGGGACGCCTGGGAGCATTGTTTTACCGAAGATGTAGAGGCGGTGTACGAAGGAATCCCCAGGGCCGCTAGAGAGGACGATTACAAGCAATTCGCACTCCAAGGGAGGTCGGAGCTTGTTAATGGCGTGAAGGGGCTATTAGCCCATCCTGTGAA
>DKAI01000003.1 GCA_002450755.1 Deltaproteobacteria bacterium UBA6930 | reverse complement strand
CTTTTCGCTACTATTGCTTGTCATTCCGCAAGGCGGGCGGGCGATAAATTACAAGTACAAGAACAAACGGCGCTCCTCTTAGCACTTGACGAAATCCCATGGGCTCCTACTTGTCCTCATGGGCGGCCTGTCGCTGTGCCCATAGAGAAATTAGAAATCGAACGTCGATTTGCGAGACGTTAGGATTCAATTATGGCAGAAGAGGAGCACATTTCCGTAGTCGTCATTACAGGACCGACTGGAGCGGGTAAGACTCAAGTGGCAATTGATCTCGCCAAAAATTTTTCGGGCGAGATAGTGAATGCCGATTCCATGCAGGTCTATCAGTATCTAGATATTGGAACAGCAAAACCTTCGCCAGATCAATTGGCAGAAGTTCCGCACCATCTGCTGAGCTTTGTTTCGCCACGAGAGATTTTTAACGCTGGGAAATATGCGCTTAAGGCCGAAGAAGTAGTATCTCAACTAGAAAGTCGCGGGCGAGTTCCTTTTTTGACAGGCGGCACCGGTTTGTACATCAAGGCCTTTCTCCAAGGCTTGATACAGAGCCCCGGGCGCGACGCAGAATATCGCTCATCGTTAGAAACTGAATATAGAGTCGGAGTAGCAAACGGCGATTCTGAAGTCCTTTATCGCCGCTTGCTACAAGACGATCCGGATTCAGCTAAATCGATCCATCCTAATGACTTACAAAGAACAATCAGGGCTCTTGAAGTGTTACACACTACAGGTGTTGGGTTTGTTAAGTTACGCGAACTTCAGACGCCTATTCATAATCGTTTTCGCGTACTTTACCTAGTTGTTGATCCGGGTAGAGAATTTCTCAGAGAGAAAATAAAGGAAAGATGCGACACGATGATCGAAAGAGGGCTTTTGCGAGAAGTGCGTGCTTTAAGAAAGAAAGGTTTCGGACCTGAACTTGCTTGTATGAAGTCTATAGGATATCGACATATGCAATTGGTTATCGAAGGCAGGGATACGATGTCAAATGTCTGTGATGCGATGGTTCGGGATACTCGGCAGTACGCCAGAAGACAAAGAACGTGGTTTCGAGGCATAACTGGGGCAGTCTGGGTTTCTCCGATGGATAAAAAGACGATCTTCTCTCATGTAAAGAGCTTTCTGGCGTCAGCAAAGCCTCCAGATAATCTTTAACTTATCCACCCTGTAAGCGTGAGTTATTATTCGTGAATGAACTTCCTATTATAGCAATTGTTGGTCGCCCGAATGTTGGCAAGTCGACCCTGTTTAACAGATACACGGGTTTTAGGAGATCCCTTGTTGCTGACGAGCCTGGCATTACCCGTGACAGGGTTGTAGCTGAAATCCAAGTAGCGGATAAAAAGGTTCTGCTTGTTGACACGGCCGGATTAGATTTTGATTTTTCGAGCGATATCGATAGGGACGTACAAAAGCAAGCTAGAGAGGCGGTCTTGAGTGCTTCGGCGGTTCTATTTGTACTAGACGGTCGCGATGGTGTGAGTCCTGAGGACGAAGCGGTAGCCCAGGAACTTCGCAAGAGTGCGAAACCGGTTTCTCTCTTGGTGAACAAGTTAGATGTGCCAGCACACGACGTAAAATCTGCCGATTTTTATGAACTTGGCTTTGAGCATGTATGGCCAGTTTCTGGTGCACATGGAAGAGGCGTTTGGGCACCTCTTGAGGCTTTAGCGAAGGATCTTCCGGAGCCTAAACCTTCTGAGAAAGAAAGTGCGATTGTTCCTCGAGTAGCACTCGTAGGAAGGCCTAATGTTGGTAAAAGTTCGCTACTAAATCGGATTCTTGGTTCCGATAGAGTTGTCGTATCGAACGAGCCGGGAACTACTCGCGATGCGATAGATGTTGAAGTGCAGAATGAAGGGCGAAGTTATCTTTTTGTAGATACGGCAGGAATACGAAAACCCGGACGGCGTTCCAGGTTAGCTGAACGAGGAAGCGCGATTATGTCCTTGCGGGCGCTCGAACGCGCCGAAATCGCTCTTGTTATATTAGATGCAGAGACTGGCATAACGGAACAGGACGCTCGAGTCCTTGGCTTGGCGCAGGAGAGGGGGTGCGCGGTGGGAGTCCTGTTGAATAAATGGGACTTAATGAAACAATCGAGCGAAATCGAAAAAGGACGACTTTTCGATGAATTGGCGAGGCGTCTCAGAGCATTCGGTTCACACGAAACAATTCGAATTTCAGCATTAACTGGGAAGGGATGTAATCGGATTTATAGTGTGATTGATCGGCTTGCTAAGGCCTCACGGAAACACGTGGCGACACCAGAGTTGAATCGTTGGTTGGAGGATGTAGTGAAGAGGCATGAACCAGCGATGGCACAGCGCGGCCCAAGAAAGAAGCCAGTCAAGTTTTTTTATGCAACACAAACAGGAGTAAATCCGCCGAGGATTTCGGTTTTTTGCAGTGAACCTCGAGCAATAAAAGCGAGTTATATAAGGTTTTTGGAGAATCGTTATCGAGAGGTATTTTCGGAAAGTGGAGTACCGATCAAAATAACATTACGCTCCCGCAGGCACGATTGAGTCTCAATAATCCGTTGTTGCAGAGAAGGATCACTCCAGCAACACATTTGGAAGGTACTTATGGCGAGAAAGCGAAATCCCGATTCAGCTCCAGCAGAGGAAACACTCGAGGGTATAGAGACAATCTTTGACAGAATCGCAGATGGTATTTCTGCCAGACCATCAATGTTCTTAGGTACAGTGATCGGTTTTTTGGCAATTGTTGGGAGTGTGGGAGTCTTTCTTCACCAAAAGAAAGAGAAAGAAGAAGAAGCCTCTTTCCAAGTTGCAGCTATCCAACGGGACTATTTTCGAGATTCCGGGTCAGCACCCGGAATCTTTAGGGAATCCGTGGCAGCAGATCCCAAGGTCCACCGGAATGTTCAAGAGGAGTACCTTCCTAAATTCCAGAAAGTCGCAGAGGATTATCCGCGAACTACGGCTGGTGTACAAGCATTGCTTGAGGCTGCAACAATTAGCGTCGAATTAGAAGGAATTCCGCATGGAATCGAATTGTTACGGAAGGCAAAGACGGCAAGCTCAAAGGCTTCTCTCAGAGCACTTGTTTCAATGCGACTGGCGGGTTTATTGGAAGCCTCTGGAGAGCTAAAGTCTGCAGCAGCTGAGTACGAGCTAGCTAGTTTGGAGAAAGCCTTTCCAGCGCGATTTGAGGCGTTAGGTGAAGCTGCCAGAGTATCGGCTGAGGCTGGAGACGATCAAAGAGCAGTGGCCTTCTTTTTGAGGCTCGAAAGCGAAGCGCCAGACTTCCAGCTGCTGCCCCATGTAAGACACAGGTTAAGTCTCTTAGTACGCAAGACTCAGTGACGCACGGCTGGGCTTTTGTTGCAATTTGCAGTCCGGCCCTTATTCCTCCTCATCAGAGGAACTTACTGAACCGTTATATGTATTGGTTCCGAAAGGACGGGTGGTTTATGAGGTCTGTGGAGGTGGTCGCCTAGGAGAAGTTGCAGCCGGTGTTTCCCGGGTGGCAGAGCTAGCTCCACTTCAGTTTGACCTTTGCCAAAATGAAGGATCTTTTTGGTACTTGGCAGGGGAAGCGTGAGGTCTGTAGGTACTTCTTGATCAACTAAGAGGTGATGGTGGCCAGTCATGGGAAATGCGATTCCAGCCGGCGCAATCCCCATGTGCCTTAAACCGAAACGCACTGTTACGGGACTGGGGATTACCGAGTCAGGCGCCGGAGAAATGAAATAGACATTGGCTCGTTCGTTCGATTTTTCGGGGGTTTTCTCAGGGTTCGCATTCCCAGGGTTAGCGAGGGTAATTACGACGAAAAGCAGGGTCGCTCTGATGGCAGAATTTTGTCTTGTAGTGGAAAAGTAGGACATTACGGCAGGATAGGCCGTTCTTGGTGTTTCTTAAACAATATATATTATCTCCGATAATATATATTATGTCAAATAAGCACAAATTCTGTGATGGTTAAAAATGGGCCGTTGGGAGTTACTCCTTTTTTCGCAGTGCCGGTAGAAATTCTTTAAGGCTCCGTGCTTCGGGAATTGAAATTATGTAAGTAACACGACTACTTGCCTCAGTTTCTAAGTGAACTGTGTAGGCCGGGATGATGGCTTTGTCGCCTGGCTCTAAGTCGTACTTCGTCCGTCTCCTCACATCTTCAATAACGACTTTTCCGTCCATGATGTACGCATGAGAGTCAAGGTCGTGATAATGCGCGGGTTGCGTTGTCGAGTTGTTTGTGACGAGGGTCAATGGCCAAAACCCGGTTATCGCGAGATCGCGAAAAACAGCGGAGCGACTTGAAAAAAAACCCTTTAAAACTGTGATTTCCAGGTCTTCTGAAGTTGACATCCGATAAAAATCCATTCCGTAAAGTAAGTGCCGCCTGCCAGATTAATGGCATTCCAGAAGCTGGAACAACCTCTTCGCTCGCCCTCTTTTCTTGAGAGTCGAATGTTCCCAAGAAAGCTGAACAAAAACCTAGGAGCGTATGTCCGTGTTTCTACGGTATCTTAGCGCGAAACAAGGTACTGGTGTCTACTTAAGTTGGTACGGCTATACCTAGAAAAAAGATTTAGTAGCTATACTAAGGTACTGAAAAACAAGGCGAAATAATGATCAAATCAAAGAAAATCAGGTCCTATGGAAGCTACGATGAGGTGCTTGTGGAACGGCTCCTTGATGACGAGCGGGTTCTTGCGGTTACGATTAATACCCCAGATGACCTTAACGTCATGAGCGTTGAGATGATGGCGGCCCTGGCTCAGGCATTTGATTCCATTACCGCAATGGCTGACCCAGATCCAAACCTGGATTCGGTTCGTGCAGTCATTTTGCGAGCTGAAGGTATTTCTTTTGCAGTTGGACTTGATATCGCGAGTCTCGCTGGAGATTACATAGACGAGGGTGTGCCTCGAAAAGGCGATTGTTGGTTTGCAATGTGGGAATGTCCTTTCCCTATTGTGGGAGCGATTAATGGAGCTGCGGTTACTGGTGGTTTTGAAGTTGCTCTTTGTTGTGACTTCTTGTTGGCCTCAAAAGAAGCTGTCTTTATGGATAATCATCCAAAATATGGGGTTCATCCCGGACGGCGGATTTCCCAGAGACTTGCGGATGTTTGTGGTGCGAACAACGCAAAATTAGCGACAATGTCGTCGTACCCTATCGATGCCGAGATGGCTCTAACCTGGGGACTTGTCTCTCAGGTTTTACCCTCACGACAAGAACTAGATGACAGGGCAGTAGAAGTCGCTCAGATGGTTGCGAACAACCACCCAGTGATGGTCAAGAGGTACAAGAAGCTAATTGATGAAGGGGGTATGGTTACCTATCGGGAGGGGTTGGAAATGGAAGATGCATCCGAGAAGACCTTCTATGGATCGTTAACCGACGTCGATGCAACCCTCCAGGATGGCGCAGAGAAGTTCCAACAAATGTTAAAATGGGTTCGAGATCGAGAACTGTAAGAGACTGAATCTAGGATTTTTAAGAATATTTCGACTCAGCGATATTTTTAGATATTAGAGCGGTTTGTAGTGTGTCGTTGTTTTTCAGAGAATCCCAAAAGAGATTTAAACTCCAATTTCTTGATGTTTTTTATAGGAAGTCTCAGGAACCGCTCAACCTTCCGGCCTCTGCATTCTGCAAATTTGGGACTTTGCACTGGCGGATTTTGGTGGCTTTGCTATCCGCCTCGGCTGAAGTCCTCCGTAAACCCCCGTGCAGGAGCAACTTTCGTAGCGCTACGATTAAGGAGCTCCTGAATAAGCGTCTGTGGGCATTACAGGAGCAAAAGAATGAGCGCAAGTCGAAAAAAAACGGGAAGTTCAATAGGGCGTAAAGTGGCTCAAAATAAAACAATTGAAAAGAAGAAGGTCTCTAGAAAGAAGGCTTCTTCGAAAAAGGCGACCTCCCCTATCAAGAAAAAGCCCGCCAAGAAGGCCGCCGCGAAGAAAGCTACGAGCCTCGCCAAGAAGACCACCGCGAAGAAAGCTACGAGCCCCGCTAAG
>DKAI01000181.1 GCA_002450755.1 Deltaproteobacteria bacterium UBA6930 | reverse complement strand
CCTCATCGTAACAGACTGTTCTCACTCGACGTATTGCCAAAGCTTTCATTAAAGAGCAGCATGTAGTTCCGTTTTGGCCAAGAGGAGGTTTCAAATGGCTGCAGTTGAGTTCAAAGTGGATGGAAATATAGCCGTTGTCACGCTTAATCGACCCGAGGCTCGGAATGCCGTCTCTCCTGAAGTGGCGGTCCGCTTGGCGAAAGCCTGGGAAGAGATCAAAAACAACGACCAAATCCGTGTGGCGGTACTAACAGGTGAAGGAGAGAAGGCTTTCAGTGCCGGTGCCGATCTTGGCAGGCTAATTCCTCTTTTTTCGGGAGGGCGTGAACCCGAGGACGAATGGGATCACGCAGTGATGGATGATCCAAAGATTACTAATAAAGCGTTACTGCGAGATTTTGACACAGTTAAACCCGTAATCGCGGCGGTAAACGGACATGCGATTGCGGGGGGACTCGAGCTCGTTCAGGGTACAGACATTAGAATTTCTGTTCCTGAGGCACGTTTTGGGGTCCAAGAGGTTAAATGGGCTATTTTCCCCGCTGGTGGATCCACGGTGCGTCTGCCAGCTCAGCTGCCTTACGCTAAAGCAATGGAGCTTCTCTTGACGGGGGATTTGATAACGGCTGACGAAGCGCTCGACTTTGGTTTTCTTAACTATGTCGTTTCGAAGGAAAAGCTCCTCAGCAAGGCTTTTGAGATAGCAGAAAAGATTTCGAGCAATGGTCCCCTTGCGGTAAAGGCGATTCGCAAGTCTGCGCGTTTGTGCATTGGTCTAACGGAGGAGGAAGGGATGAAGGTGGAGACTAAGTTGTCCGCGCCGGTATTTAAAACAGAGGATGCTCGGGAAGGACCGAAGGCATTTTTAGAAAAGAGAGCCCCGATGTACAAGGGCCGCTGATGAGTAAATTCGTCAAAACTTAGAAGGAGTTGGTGCAATGGCAGATTACAAAGTGGTGGAGAGAATTGAAGCCCCGATATCGAAAGTTTGGAGCATAGTCTCAGAATTTGGGAACATTGCCTACGTTGGAGATGCGGTAAAAAGTTGTTCCCTCACCGGTGAAGGCCTAGGTAGTGTAAGAATCATCGAAATGGCCGGAGGCGGAATAGTGGAGGAGAGGCTCGACGCCTACAACGGAGAAGGCTGTAGATTTGCGTATTCCATCGTAAACGACGACGTGTGTCCGCTTCCCTTTGAGGAATATTCAGCTCGCTTTTCTCTTCGTCCCCTGGGTCCAGGCGCAACGGAGCTTGAATGGCAAGGGAGCTTTCGGCCTAAAGGCGATGCTTCCGAAAAAGATGCAGTCGCCGTAGTAAGCGCAATATACGCCGGAGGAGTGTCGGGCATAAAGTCTGCTCTGGGACTTTGATCAACCGAAAATCCGATATCGCGGTTTTTTAGGCGGATATCTTTCACTGCTGAATCACTACTGGGCTTAACTTGGCACTTAGCTGTTTTAGGAACTTTTGCCAGGCTAGCCTTCGTCGATAGAGCCAAAAAGAAAAGGATCTAACGTCGCCTGGGCAGCGATCCGATGTTTATGCCAATAACCCCCACCGTAGTAGGCCAGACTGCCCGGTTCGGCCTCGCCGTGCCCATTGTAATAGGAGATACAGTCGCGAAGGGGCGCCGTGCGTATGTCCGCTTCGCGACAGTGCTCGGCATAGGCTTCTTCGGGCTCTTTTTTGACATCGACTACGTTTAACTGCTTTTCTCTCATCGTCTTCAACATCCAGAGGATGTAGTCACCGTGTGTTTCTATGGCATCTGTGAAGTTGAAGCTCCCGCCGCCGCCCTGTGGTCCCGATACTATGAAAAGATTTGGAAAGCCATTACTGTGCAGGCCTAAAAATGTTTTTGTTCCTTCTGATTTCCATTTTTCACTTAGGGAACGGCCTTTACGCCCGACTACCATATTGAAGGTGGATGTAGCCATCCACTCAAAACCGGTCGCATAGATGAGGACGTCCAGAGGATATTCATTACCTTCGTGAACAACTCCTCGCTCGTTAATTTTACCTACGCCACGGGGAGCAGTATCGACGAGATGGACGTGGGGAAGGTTAAACGTTGGGAGATATTCGTCATGAAAGGTCGGACGTTTGCATGCGTAAGGGTAATAAGGTTTTAGCGCGGAGGCAGTTTTAGGGTCTCTTACAATGGTGTCGACACGTTCTCGGATCTGTTCCATAATCCGAAAGTTGGAGTCGAGCTGTTTTTGCATTAGCTCTTCAGGAGAAAGTTTGCGTTCGTGCTGCTTTCTTTCCTTGAAGTCAGCGACTTTTCCTGCGAGGTAATCGTCATTTGCTTTAATAGCTGTGCGTCCCGAAGAAATTTTGGCAAATCGTGCCCTTCTTTTCTTTGCCCAGCCAGGTTCCTTTTTCCAGTTTTCGATTTCTTCTGGCGTTGTGGCGCGCTGGTCTCGGACATCAATCGAAGATGGAGTCCTTTGAAAGACAAAGAGATCGCCGACTACCTTCGCGAGTTCAGGGATGGCCTGGACGGCAGTGGCACCCGTGCCGATAATTCCCACTCTTTTTCCTTGTAACTCTACGTTGTAATTCCAACGCGAAGTATGGAATGCGTCCCCTTTAAAAGTTTCCATTCCATCGATACGCGCGAGTTTGGGGCTGGTCAGGATTCCGTTGGCTAGGATCACATACCTAGCTTTCATTGCATCGCCGCGGTCTGTAAAGACGGTCCATCTCCCAATTTCTTCGTCCCACTCCGTTTTTTCTACGGTGGTGTGGAAAAGACAGTGGTCGTAAAAATCGAATTTCTCCGCCAGCTTTTGGCAGTATTCTAAAATTTCAAATCCTGAAGCAAACTTCATTGTGGGAAAATGTTCCATCTCCTCCAGGAGTGGCAGGTAACTGTACGACTCCACGTCACACGCAATACCTGGGTACCGATTCCAGTACCAGGTACCTCCGACGTCACCACCTTTCTCGCAGAACCGCACGTCGTGGAAGCCTTCTTGTCTAAGTTTGTGCCACAGCAGAAGGCCAGCGAAACCTGCACCAATAACTAGAATTTCGCATTCATCTTTCAGGGAATCTCGAGGCACGGGGTCGGTTGAATAAACATCTTCTAAGTACTTGCTGAATTCCCCTTCCATTGCCATGTAGTCAGCAGCGCCCCGCCTAGCTTCTTTAAATTCTCTATATTTTGCCTGTTCATCGGAGTTAAAAACTGCGCCAGGCGGTTGTTCAGGTAGGGTCGTTAGGGCCTCGTCTTCGACGAGTGAGTAGCCCTTTCCCTTGATCTTCTCAGTGGCTTTGGCAGCCCGAGTATTAAAAATCTTTAGTCCGGTCTTTGGATCAATTTGTATCGACATGCCCTGCTTCCTGATGGAGTGGATTGCGTTAGTGTGAAGGGGATAATGACTCATCAGGGTCCCTTTTTGCCACCTGCCGGGTCCCGATTTATGCTGAATTATTTAGTAATACCGTGCCTACTTATTACGAAAATTGCAAGATCAGCGTTGAGGTTAGGGTCTTCGCTGATTTGTTCACCTTTTTTCTCGTTAAGTGCAACCAGTTCGTGAATAGCAATACTTTTCTTTTCGCAGAAATCCTCGAAATCCTTTATAGAAAACAACCTTAAGGGAGGAGAGTCATGCCATCGGTGTGATTCGGGAAGTGTCATGTCCGGGATCTGCCCAGACTCCGCAAGGTAACGTCGGTGTTCTAAAAAGGCAGCATTCGGAAAACTTACGAGTGCTTTTCTTCCCACCCGAAGTAACTCAGAGAGAACTTTATCTACATCCCGAACAGCTTGTAAAGTTTGGGACAAAACAACGATATCGAAATGATCGTCGGGGAAGAAATGGAGGCCGTCGTCGAGGTCGGACTGAATCGCGGGGAGTCCCAGGCGTGTGCATTCCACAATTGCCGAAGGAGATAGGTCGATTCCAACCACGTGCGCATGTCCTTTTTCTCTCAATCGAGCGAGGAGCCCGCCGCTCCCGCAGCCTAGGTCGAGTACCGAATTCCCGTCAGGTATTAGTTTTATGAGATGGTCGTAGTCGCGACGCTGTCGGAAAAGGCGGGTCGTGGAGACTGACTTGTCTTCCTTGGGTGCGAAGGTTTTTAAGTTTTCTGCGCCCAGGAGTCCTTTTACCAGCTCACCATATAACGGGAGGTCTCGTTCCAGCAAAAACGCATCGTGCCCGCAAGGTGTGACAACGTTACAGTAAGAGACTTCAGCCTTATTCGAAACTAGAGCCCGCACGATGGACTGCGATTGTGAGGGAGGAAATAACCAATCACTGCTGAAACTGATTACTAGCCAACGACATTTGCTGTTACGGAGTTTGGCTGAAAGCGTCTCTTCGTCTCCACCCAAGTCAAATAAATCCATCGCCATGGAGAGCGTCAGGTAACTATTAGCATCGAATCGTTCTACAAAGCGTTCGCCTTGATGAGCAAGGTAGGATCCAACGGAGAACTTTCTTTCAAAATCACTTTGCTCATCGCCTCGCGCCTCAAACCTTCTGTTGTCGAACCGCTCAGACATTCCCTCTGGCGACAAGTAGGTTATGTGTCCAAGCATTCGAGCGATGGCGAGCCCCACGTCGGGCCCGTGCTCTTGCTCGTAGTACTGACCATTTGCAAAGTTCGGGTCTTGTTGGATTGCGTTTCTAGCGACGACGTCAAAAGCTACGCCTTGACTGGTCAGGCGCGGGGATGTGGCGAGAGCCGCGACATTCTTTACCCGATCAGCATGAAGTGCGGCCCAAGCTAGTGCCTGGTGCCCGCCAAGCGAGCCTCCTATTACTGCAAGGAGTTGGTCTATCTCGAGCTCGTCCAGAAGGGCTGCCTGGGCCTTCACCATGTCCTCCACCGTAATTGTCGGGAAATCCACACCGTAGGGTTTTTCAGTGACTGGATTGATACTGTTTGGTCCAGTAGTCCCTCGACAGCCACCTAATACATTTGCGCAGATCACGAAAAACTGATTAGTGTCAATAGCATGGCCAGGTCCCACTAAAAGATCCCACCACCCGGGGTCGTCTTTCGTGTCGTGGCGCGCTACATGAGAGTCTCCGGATATTGCGTGACAGACCAGGACTGCATTATCGTGGTCTTTCGCTAGTTGGCCGTAGGTCTCGTATGCGACTGTAACCTCGGGGAGAGTTTTGCCCGAGGTTAGGCGAAAAGGGCGTTCTTCAAGAGTCAACACTTGGAGATAAGCCAGGGGCTTTGAGTGCCTAATTGAGTCGCTGTTTTGTCGGTAAGGTGTTGGTGACATTTATCGAGATAAGGTTAGGTTAATGAAGGGCATCTCGCAGGCGTACATGCGATACACTTGCACTTCTTGGGGAGATGCCCCTTGAAAATGAAGGAGAGGATTGGCGCATGCTAGACGCGCAATATATTTCCCCACGGTCGGTAGCCGAGGCGGTGGAGGCTTTGAAAGGTGGCGGTAAAGACGCCATGGTGCTCGCGGGTGGCACAGACTTATTGGTGCAGGCCAGGACAGGTCTCCGCGATCCCCGCTTATATGTGGATCTTAAACGGATTCCAGACCTTATGGCTCTCGATATATCATCAAAAGGACTGCACCTGGGTGCTTCGGTTCCCGCGGCACAGATCTTTGAAAATGAGGATATGAAGGCTTTGTACCCCGGTTTGACGGAGGCAGTTGATCTTATCGGCTCCACCCAAATCCAGGGCAGGGCTACGGTAGGGGGAAACCTTTGCAACGGCTCTCCGGCGGCGGATACAGTTCCAAGCCTATTGGTTTTAGAAGCTATTTGTGTGATCGCAGGAAGCGAAGGAGAGCGGCGGGTGCCCGCAAGCGAATTTACAACTGGTCCAGGGGAAACTGTACTTCGGCCAGGTGAGTTTCTGGTCCGGATCGAGATTCCTGCTCCCTCAAAAGGAGCGGCTGACGCATATTTGAGGTTTATTCCCCGCACTGAAATGGACATTGCCGTGGTGGGAGCCGCGGTTAGTCTTACCCTCGACTCCTCGGGTTGTTGTGAAGCCGCCTCGGTTGCTCTTGGTGCGGTTGCTCCAACTGCAATTCTGGTCGAAGGAGCGGCGTCAGCGCTCATTGGTTCTACACTTGATGAGGCGGCGTTGGAGAGGGCTGGTAGTGCGGCCTATGAGGCTGCCCAGCCTATAGATGACAAAAGAGGTACCGCCGAATATCGCCGACGTGTTGCGTCGGTTCTTACTCAACGCTCGGCACGGATGGCGGCCGAAAGAGCCAGGGGGCGTAACTAGTGGCCAAGACGCATGTAATAACGGAAGTAAATGGTGAAGAAGCAGAATTTCTTTGTGAACCTGGCCAGACTCTACTTGAGACTTTGCGAGACGAGCTGAACCTTACGGGGACCAAGGAGGGCTGTGGAACAGGCGACTGTGGTGCCTGTTCTGTTATGCTCGACGGGAGGTTAGTGTGCTCTTGCCTCGTTCTTTCGCCAGAAGTCGACGGAAGAAAACTCGAAACGATCGAAGGCGTAGCGGATGGCGAAAAACTCCACCCTATTCAGCAGAAGTTCTTAGAACATGCCGCACTGCAATGCGGTGTCTGTACACCGGGCTTTGTAGTCGCTACCAAGGCACTGCTTGAAAAAAATCCTGATCCTACTGAAGAAGAGACGCGATATTGGTTAGCGGGGAACCTTTGTCGCTGTACGGGCTATGACAAGATTATTAGGGCTGTGCTCGACGCGGCTGCTGAACTTAGAGGAGAGGCCTAATGAGTGAAAAGAAACTCAAATATGTTGGGACGCGACCGATTCGACATGACGGGGTAGACAAGGTCTTAGGAAAAGCCAATTTCGGCGCAGACCTCAACTTACCAGGAATGCTACATGGGAAGATATTAAGAAGCCCTCATGCTCATGCGAAGATTATCTCGATTAACACTGCGAAGGCGGAAGCTCTTGATGGGGTACTGGCAGTAATCACTGGTGATGATTTTCCACCACCGCCTTCGGGCAAAGGCTCAGTAGAGGGTCCTCAGGATTTCGGCGACATGGCTCGTAATGTAATGGCTCGAGAGAAGGCTCTTTACACCGGTCATGCGATTGCCGCAGTGGCCGCAACAACTACGCGAATCGCAGAGATAGCTCTCAAGGCAATCGAGGTAGAGTACGAGGTCCTTGAACCTGTAATGACGCTCGAAAGAGCTTTAGCTCCTGATGCTCCGATTCTCCATGAGGAGATGAGAGCCAAGGGAGAGGAACCGCTGCCAGAGGGGCCGACAAATGTTGCTACTCGTACGGTAATGGGGTTTGGTGACGTGGATGAAGGTTTTTCATCTGCTGATGTTGTCGTGGAGCGAGAGTTTACTACCGAAACTGTCCATCAAGGATATATCGAACCTCACGCAGTTGTTGCTCGGAGCATCTCCGATGGACGCGCTGAGGTGTATTGCTGCACGCAAGGTCAGTTTATGGTGCGGAAGTATTGCTCCAAGGTTCTCGATATGGATCCGACGCAAATAAAAGTCACGGCGAGCGAAATTGGAGGAGGCTTTGGCGGCAAGACCGTGGTCTATGCTGAGCCGGTCTCGATTGTTTTAGCAAGAAAGTCGGGTCGGCCTGTAAAAATCGTGATGTCTCGTGAAGAGGTCTTTATTGCAACGGGGCCGACATCAGGGAGTCATATTCGGGTCAAAATTGGAGTTAAGAACGACGGGACTATTACCGCGGCGGACGCCACGCTCAATTATGAGGCCGGCGCCTTCAAAGGATCGCCAGTCATGGCGGGAATGATGACGATTTTTTCTCCCTACAGAATGGATCACGTGAGAATCGAAGGTTTTGACGTTGTCGTCAACAAACCCAAAGTGGCCGCTTACCGAGCTCCAGGGGCTCCCATGGCTGCATTTGCAACCGAAGGCGTGATGGACGAACTAGCTTCACAGTTAGGGATGGATCCAGTCGATCTACGCCTCGTGAATGCCGTTAAAGAGGGTGATACAGCCGCTTATGGTCCAAAGTTCAAAGTCCACGGTTTTATTGATACCCTTCAAGCAGTAAAGAACCATCCCCACTACAAGGCCCCGCTTGGTCCTAACCAAGGCAGAGGCATTGCCTGCGGCTTCTGGTTCAACGCTGGTATGCAATCCAGTGCGAATGTAATTTTGAATGAAGACGGTAATGCAACAGTGGTTACAGGCAATCCTGACATCGGTGGTTCCCGGACCTCGATGGCCCTAATGGCGGCCGAGGAATTGGGAATTCCGGTGGACAAAATTCGCCCGGTTGTGGCCGATACAGAGTCTGTTGGTTACAGCGACCTAACAGGGGGAAGCCGTGTCACCTTTGCAACAGGAATGGCCGTGGTAGAGGCAGCGAAGGACGTAGTTCGTCAATTACGCGAGCGAGCGGCTCAGACTTGGGATGTGTCGGTTGACGATGTCGAATGGCGCGATGGTCATGCTGTTGCAATGAACGGTCATGCGGACGACCACGAGCCGTTATCTGTCGCAGCGTTAGCAGGATCGGCTGCCAAAACAGGTGGTCCAATATCGGGTCGGGCTTCTCTAAATGCGAGGGGTCCGGGTCCGGGATTCGCGACCCATATATGCGATGTCGAAGTAGATAAGGAGACGGGTAGAGTTTCGGTTTTACGTTATACAGCTGTGCAGGATGTTGGTCGTGCAATTCATCCGAGTTATGTCGAGGGTCAGATGCAAGGTGGCGCTGTTCAGGGTATCGGTTGGGCTCTTAATGAGGCATATATGTACGATGAAAAAGGTAAGCTCCAAAATCCAAGCTTCCTCGATTACCGTATGCCCGTTGCCTCCGATATGCCAATGATTGACACCGTGATAGTGGAAGTGCCAAATCCCACCCATCCTTATGGGGTTCGCGGTGTAGGGGAGACGCCTATTGTTCCTCCGCTGCCCGCAGTGGCACATGCTGTTAATCAGGCGACCGGAGTACGGTTTCGTTCCCTTCCTATTTCCCCGCCGAGAGTGCTTGCCGCTCTCGACGATTAAGAAGTGGCAATAGTAGTTCTTCCTCCCGCCCTTCGGGCTGCGGTGGAAGGTAGCGAGCGAGTTCAGGTCAAAGCGGAAAATATTCGAGAACTAATGTCCACTCTAAGGGAGAGGTTTCCTCTTTTAGAGGAGACTCTCGATGCTGGACCAGCTGTATCTATCGATGGAGAGATTATTGCGGACCCTTTCTTGGAAAAGCTCGAGCCTGATAGTGAGGTCCATTTCTTGCCGCAGATTGGTGGCGGCTAAGCGCTGCTTAGTTTGTATATGAAATCTTGTTTATTATGAAGCCGTATTTCTGGCCTTTATCGGCCATGGTGATTTTACAAATAGCGGGGAGCCTTATGCTCTTTGCAGTTGTTGTATTAGCGCCTGAGCTCGCACCCGATTTGGGGATTGAACCGACACAGATAGGTTTCTATTCCGCTCTTGTTTGGGTAGGGGCCTCTACGGGCTCTTTGTTTTCTCCTGGACCTATCCGTCGATTTGGGGCTGTTCGGATGAGTCAGCTTGGTCTTGCCTTGTCTTCAATCGTGCTACTGGCTCCACTGATCGGGAGTTGGTGGGTTACTCTACTTGGAGGGCTTTTGGTTGGCTTTGGCTATGGGCCGTTTACCCCTGGTTCCACACAGATATTAACAAATGTGACGCAGGAACATGAGCGTCCTCTTGTGTTAGCGATTAAGCAAGCGGCGGCGCCAATTGGAGTCATGCTGGGAGGGGCCTTACTACCATCTATTGCTTTAAAGTGGGGTTGGCAAGCAGCACTTCTTTGCGTGACAGCCTTCGGTTTCTTGTTTGCTTTTGCTGTTCAGCCACTTCGTAAATTTACCGATGAAAGGAGAACAGAGGAGGAGCAGAGTCGAACTTTTGCACTCGCATTAGTTTTTAGCAATTCTCGTCTGCGCAATCTTACTGTCTTCTCTTTCGTGTTTTCTGCATCTCAAATGTGTGTGTTTACGTTCCTTGTGATCGATATGGTGGAACGGATTGGTCTGGAATACCGGCTAGCAGGTTTTAGTCTTGCGATAGTTCAGGTTGGAGGGTTCGTATCTCGTTTAGTATGGGGCTATTTGTCCGAAAGGTGGATTCCGGGAAGAATTCTTTTAGTAGCGATATCCATTATGGGGTCGATTTCCTTGATTGGGCTGGCTTCAACTGACGAGAGGTGGTCTTTTGTAGCTATCGGATTTATCTGTGCATTGTTGGGAATGACCATTGCAGGATGGAATGGAATCTTCTTGGCCGAAGTGGTAAAAGGGATTCCGAAAGAGCAATTAGCTTCAGCTGTCGGAACGGCGGTCTGTTTTCTTTACTCGGGCCTGGTGGTTGGTCCAGCACTATTTAGCGCCGTAGTCTATCTAACTGATAGCTATCCCTCGGCATACATGGGCTTAGCGGCGGTCGTTGGGTTCTCCGGACTCCTGGTAGGCGGAGCCCGAAGTAAAGGCGATATAGAATAACCTGCCTTAGTCCGTGTCGCTTTTCGTATCGATCTATTCTTTTGATTCTGACACGGAACGCAATTTACGATTATGAACTTTGAGCTTCTTTGTCCCGGAGCTCCCTTCGCATTATCTTCCCGGTCGTAGTCATCGGAAGTTCCTCAACAAATTCGATAAAACGTGGTACTTCGTGTTTAGCAAGGCGCCCGCGCACGTCGTTCTTTAGCTCTTCAGCTAAATCTTCACTTGGTGTTACATCTGGTGCTGGAATGATAAAAGCCTTGATCGTCTCGGTTCGAACAGGATCAGGTACGCCGATTACTGCGACCATTTGAACGGCTTCGTGTTTTAGAAGGGCATCTTCGATTTCACCTGGACCGATTCGATATCCTGAGCTTGTGATGACATCGTCAGCTCGTCCTCCGAACCAGAAGTAACCATCTTCATCCATCGTTCCGGTATCGCCAGTTATTAGCCAGTCACCGATGAACTTTTCTTCCGTTGCGTCTTCTCTGTTTAGATATTCTAAAAGCATAACAGGATCTGGTCTCCTGACTGCGATATGTCCTGGAGTGCCACAAGGAACCTCGTTGCCGTCGTCGTCAACAATTGCGCAGTGGTGCCCAGGTAAAGATTTTCCGAGTGATCCCGGTTTAATGTCCATCACATTTCCGTTGTTACCGAGGACCATGTTGCATTCGGTCTGTCCAAAGACTTCATTGATAGTGAGGTCGAGTTCTCTTTTTGCCCAGTCTAGAAGTTCGGTCCCGACGGCTTCTCCTCCGGACATTACTGCTCGAAGCTTTAAGTCATAACTTGAGGTGGCATCGGGTACTTGCCTCATCATCTTAAGCATCGTTGGTGTCAGGAGAGCGATCGTAACTTTATGTTGGGATAAAATACGGAATGCCTCAGTAGTGTCGAACCCTTTCATGGCAGACGCGACGACTGTGATTCCATGAAACCAGCCTGGCATAATAATGTCCATAAGTCCTGCCATCCAGGCCCAGTCTGCGGGAGACCAAATTACATCATTTTCTTGAGGGAAGAAGTCAAAGGCAAATTCGAGTCCAGGCATGTGTCCAAGCATCATTCGATGGGGCTGGACGGATCCTTTAGGAAGGCCTGTAGTTCCCGAGGTGTAACTAATCCATGCTCGTTCGTCTGCCGCCGTATCGACATTAGAGAATTTATCATCAGCCTTTGCAATCGTCTCCCAGAAAGGAAGAGATCCGTCCGGGTCGCCATCGACCACGAATACGTGCTCGAGTGTCGGACAGTCGTCTTTAACTTCCATGACTTTCGGAAAATTTACAGAGTCTGTAATG
>DKAI01000144.1 GCA_002450755.1 Deltaproteobacteria bacterium UBA6930 | reverse complement strand
CTACAGTGGCTATGAACCCGCAGATGCTCGATATCTTAGTCTGCACCGAGGACACGCTTGGTTCCTTCGCGACGACGAGAAACACCTCATAACGGGTGATCTCATCAAACAAACTACGATGACTGCTGAAGTCGCCGAGCTCAGAGAACGTTTCCAGGAGCTAAAAAGACTCGGATACGATCAGGCTATCTTTCTTGTTCATGCTGGGGAAGAAGCTGTCCTTGAGGATTGGGTGAGAGTGATGGAAGGTGTGTAGAAAGATCTAACATAAGGCCTGGTGGTGTTATTCCGAAAATTCTCTTTTTAATTTAAGAGATAGAGCAGAACCTACGCCTGACATTTTAATGAATTTCTCTAATTTTATATTCAAGACGAAAGGTAAATAGAATGCGAAGAGAGCTGTCTGAAAATTACGAGGTTGTTGTTATAGGCGCCGGCGTATGCGGAATCTATCAGATCAAAAAATTCCTTGATCTTGGTATAAATGCGACCGTGTTAGAAGCTGAGAGCGATCTTGGTGGCACGTGGTATATGAATCGCTATCCCGGCGCACGCTTTGATTCTGAAAGTCACACTTATGGATATTCATTTTCCGATGAACTTCTTAAAGAATGGCATTGGAAAGAGAGATTTTCGAGTCAACCCGAGAACCTTCGCTATTTAAATTTTGTAGCTGATAAATTCGACCTTCGAGAGCATATGCATTTTAATTGTAAAGTCGATTCGGCTTACTTCGAAGAGATCGAAAATGTATGGAACTTGACCCTAAAAGACGGAAGAAAACTTTCCACGCGCTTTCTCGTGATGGGCGTTGGGCTCCTCGCCGCACCAACTTACCCTCGTTATGAAGGGATGGATTCCTTCAAAGGCAGATCCTTCCATACCTACCATTGGCCACATGAAAACGTGGATCTCGACGGGAAAAAAGTTGCAGTCATCGGTACTGGCGCTACAGGTGTACAAGTTATCGGAGCTATTGCACCAATAGTGGGAGAACTCACCGTTTTCCAACGTCGACCTAATTGGACGGCACCACTTAATAACGGAAAAATTTCCGAGGAAGAGATGGACGATATTCGCTCTCGCTATGACGAAATTTGGGAAATCTGCAAACGGACCCCAGGCGGATTTGAACATGAGCCTGATCGAAGAGGTTTTTATGAAGTGTCGCCAGAAGAACGAAAAGCTTTATGGGATCGTCTCTATGACGAGCCTGGGTTTGGTATTTGGCTTCAAAATTTTCGAGAGATCTTTACTGATGAAGAGGCGAATGCTGAAATTTCCAAGTACATTGCAAGTAGAATCAGGCAACGAGTCAACGATCCAGATTTAGCCGAAAAATTAATTCCTCGTGATCATGGTTTTGGCGTCCAAAGACTCCCGCTGGAAACAAACTATCTCGAAGCCTACAACCAAGAGAACGTACGCCTCGTTGACATCAGCGAGACCCCTATTCAAAAAGTTACAGAGAATGGACTTCGTACTTCTGAAGAAGATTTCGAGTTTGACATCATCGTTTACGCAACTGGTTTCGATGCGATCACAGGGTCTTTCGATCGGGTTGATATCCGAGGATTGGCAGGCGAAAAATTAAAAGACAAATGGGTAGATGGACCATCTACATTTTTAGGAATGATGGTTAATGGTTTCCCAAACCTGTTGATGCCTTCAGGTCCTCAGAGTGGTTCAGCATCTACTAACTATCCGCGTGGCATAGAAAATGGCGTAAACTGGTGCACACAGCTTCTCGAATACATGTGGAATCGTGGATTTGTTAGGGCTGAAGCTAGTCTAGAAGCAGAAGAAAGATGGACCGCTCACGTCACTAAAATGTACTCTACGATGTTGATGAGAAAAGCAAAAGGCTGGTTTACAGGTTACAACTCGAATGTTGATGGCCATGAACATGGAAGAACTCGTTATTTTGTATACAACGGAGGTACTCCTAAGTATGTACAGAAGATTAACGAGGTTGCGGAACGCGATTACGAAGGAATTCTTCTCACGCCTTCTTCTGGTCTACCTCCGGAGCATCTTGAACCGGGAGAACAACCACGAGCTTAAAATGAAAGAAGGATGAAAACCCTGCTCAAGCCCGTTTAATGATGGAAATTGATAGGCTATGAAAACTTTTATTAATTAGGATCTAAATTTTTGCCTAGCTCGTCAGATAATGGATACTCACTCGAAGAACTGGGAACAAATCCTGTTCCCACTTTCCCATGTGTAGATCCAGGTTATTTCCTGGCTGAAAAAGAAAAGATTTTTAAACGAGTATGGTTGAACCTATGTCACGAGACTGATCTACCAAATCCAGGAGACTTTCTCGTCAAATCGGCCCCTACTCTTGGAATCGAAGTTTTATTGACTCGTCTTGAGGGAGGAGAACTTCGCGCTTTCTACAACATTTGTACTCATAGAAACAACAAAGTAATAAGAAGCCCAAAGTCAGGAAATGCTCGGACGTTTAGCTGCGGCTTTCACGGCTGGGTTTTTAACTCTCAGGGCGAACTGATACAAGTTCCTGATGAGGATGAGTTTGTCAACTTCAAAAAGTGTTCCTTCGGCCTACGACCGCTTGCTATCGATACGTGGGAAAACTTTGTCTTTGTACACCCCGAGGAAGCGCCAGAAGTAAGTCTCCAAGATTGGTTGGGTGAGATTTCAGTTGATGTTTCAGGAGGACCCCTTAAGAAACTACGGCCCACCGCAAAATTCCACGCAATTGTAGAAGTAAATTGGAAGGTTTTCTCAGATGCTTTTTGCGAGGCTTACCATGTCGGCACTCTTCACAAGCGAAGTGTAGCCGGTTCGTTTATCAGCCGAGAAAATCCTTTTTGCCATCACGGAGGTACCAGAATCTACGAAAATCACAGCATTTTATCAGTACTCGGAGGCAACCCCGACCACCAACCGACAAATGCTGAAAAACTGGTAGGAGAATTCGGAGGAGGAAGTTACGGCAAAGGCCTAAATGGAGCGTTTGATCACCTGCCTCCGGGTTTAAATCGTGCACGACATGATTCCTGGAATTTTGATATTGTGAACATCTTTCCTAATTTTGCTGTTCATATAGGCGCTGACTTTGCATATACCTATAACTTCTGGCCTATCTCTGCGGCTAAGACTGTGTGGGACGTCTCTATCTACCAAGAACCCGCGAAAACTTTAAGTGAGGAAGTAGCCCAAAACTACATGCGCGTTCTCTTGCGCGATACGTTAAGAGAAGATGTAAATACTACAGAAGCTTCTCAACAGAACATGAATTCTGGTGTAGTTGGAACTATGCCTTTGAGTAAACAAGAAATTGTGCTGCGCCACCGATATAAAGTCGTCGAGCGGTGGTTGAAATAGAAATTGACTAGTCGTGCCGTGCTCCCCAAAGAATTTTTAGACCTTACCGATCTCGTCGAAGAATGGGCCTTGGGAACGCCGCAAGCTCTTAATAGCAAAAGATTAAATAGCTCGATCGAACAATTAGACAATTTGTACTCGCGCTTAGATCAAAGAATGGTTTCAATTATGAGTTATTTGAAAAAGTTCTCTGTAAGTGAAGAGATGCCAGAAGCTGTTGATACTCTCTATCGGCTTGCAAGAGCATTTATGGAAATTGCTCCTGCGGTGGAACTCTTTCGTGATCCGGATATTCCTGATGGTTTTCCTTCCGAGAAGTTCAAGATTGTGCTCTAGTTTATAGTTTTGAAAGCACCTCTTTTGCAAAGGATTCAGCTGCTCTTTTCGGATCTCCCATCCGTAATGCCGCAGTATTTATGAGTAGCCTATGCACGCCGGCTTCTTCATAGGCTCGAGCGCCGTCGAAACCCTCACGCCCGTAGTTCCAATAGGCGGTAATTTCGAGTTCTCTTATATCTCTTCCTATAGAGGCACATTCTTGTTGTAAATCTGCCATTAGCTCTCGAAAGTGGGCTAGATTGCGATGGATGACGTACCAACCGTCTCCTCTAATTACAGCCCGTTTAATTGCCGCCTTACTCGTACCTCCGATTATGATCGGGACAGTAGTTTGTTTTGTTTTCGAATTTACCTGTTTTGGTGTAGGTCGCATTCTAAAACCTTTCCATTTCAAAAATTCGCCATCAATATTTGCAAGTTCACCTGTCCATACGCTTCTCATGGAATCAATGTATTCGTCTGCCCTCACGCCTCGATTTTCAAATTTAACGCCCAAAGCATTGAATTCTTCTTCTAGCCAGCCTACTCCTACACCGAATGTCAGTCGTCCATTCGAAAGATGATCAATCGACGAAACTTGCTTCGCAAGATAAAGAGGATTGCTCTGACTAAGAATATTTACTCCTGTACCAAATCTTATTTTTTTTGTGACTGCAGCTAAAAACGAGATCGCGACTAATGGATCAACAAAACTCTCTTGCCCCGAGATTGCAAGTTTCCCTTTTGGATTATATGGATATTTTGATGAGTACTCTTCGGGTATTATTACGTGCTCAAAAGTCCACAGC
>DKAI01000084.1 GCA_002450755.1 Deltaproteobacteria bacterium UBA6930 | reverse complement strand
AAAAGACAAACTATCATCTTCTCCAAAAGTTGTTCTTTTAAATGGAGCGGGTGCATTATGTTTCGGCTCTTCATATAAAGAAGCACACATAGTAGCCGATATAACACAACACACCCTGGCTACTAAGGCACTCGCTCAAGTGGTAGGTCAATACGAGTCCATCACGGATAGAGAACTCTTTGAAATGGAATACTGGAGCCTTGAACAAGCAAAACTAAAAGGAGCTCGAACTCTACCATTGTCCGGTCAGGTCGCTCTTATTACTGGTGGCGCAGGAGCTATTGCCCGCGGAATCGCAATTGAGTGCACCAAAGCAGGAGCTCAAGTAGCTCTTTGTGATATCAATCAAAAAGGAGCCTCTCAAACAGCCGCTGAGATCAATCATGAAATGAAAGGTAACTACGCCAAGGCAATTGAAATGAATGTCACGAATGACGAGTCTGTTAGAGAAGCGTTTGACGAAACTTCCAGATCGTTTGGGGGTGTTGACATAGTTGTCCCAAACGCAGGAATCGCATACGTAGAACGGATTGAAGAACTTTCCAGCAGAGAGGCCAGGAAAGTTTCCGAAGTTAATTATATCGGAGTTCTCAACACTATCAGAGAAGCTACAAGAATATTTCGCCTCCAAATGACTGGTGGAAACGTGGTTCTGAACGCTTCCAAGAATGTCTTTTCTCCCGGCCAAGAATTTGGCGCCTACAGTGCAAGCAAGGCAGCCGCAAGTCAAATAGCAAAAGTATCCGCTATTGAGCTCGCGTCATTATCGGTAAGAGTCAATTTAATTAATGCTGACGCAATATTTTCATCGGGCTCCGTTCCATCCGGCTTATGGGATGAAGTGGGTCCAGAGCGAGCTCGCAGGCGCGGTATTCCGTTAGGTGAACTCCCTGATTTTTACAAGAAACGAAACCTATTAAAAACTCGGGTCGATGCTCATCATGTAGGACGTGCCGTCGTATTTTTCGCAAGCAACCTTACTCCTACAACCGGTGCAACCTTGCCAGTTGATGGGGGCATACCAGAGGCATTTCCCAGATAGCAATGACTTTACGAATCCGCGTCAGTGAGTTGCGTGAATACGTTGGTAAGGAGTTAGGCATTTCTAGCTGGTACGAGGTTACTCAAGAAAAAGTAGCCTCTTTTGCAGATGCAACTGGAGATCGGCAATGGATCCATTTAGACAAAGAGCGGTCTCTTGAGTTTTCTCCCTACAAAACGACAATTGCCCATGGATACTTCACTCTATCGCTGGCCCCACGGTTCATGCACGAAATTATGGAGGTAATTGACGCGAGGTTTGTGGTCAATTCCGGAATCGAAAAGTTTCGTCTCAGGTCACCCGTTAAGACCGGATCTCATATTCGTATGCACTCTGAACTAAAGAAATTTCGAGATCTCCAGGATGGTTCAGCTCACGCGATCATCCGAATTTCTTTTGAAATAAAAGGCGAGAAAAAGCGGTGCGCTTTCGGCGAGGTGAGCCTTTTCTATGTAACCGATCGCCAAAAGATTTTCTAAAAGGCCTTTTCACTCCCAACAAAAGCTCGAAACGGCGTTTTCCTAGAACTAAACCACGGCACCTAGTTGACTAAGCTGTCGAGTCTGCGCATCTTGGATGCCATGCGCATAGCACTAGGCCAAATCAATACTACAGTTGGGGATCTTACGGGAAACCGAGAACTTATAAAGGATACCCTCCAAAAGGCTGAAACCGCAAAGTCTGATCTCCTTGTATTGCCCGAGATGGCTATAACGGGCTACCCCCCCATGGACCTTCTAGAAAGAAGTGGATTTGTAGAGGATCAACTCATAGAGCTCGAGAGAATCTGCAAAATAAAAACTCCCGTCGCAATCGCCCTTGGTGTTGTTATGCCGTCCGAGCCTCGAGACGGTAAGGTATTAGAGAATTGTGCTGTCCTTATCCGAGGAGGAAAGATCGAGGTCGCTCAAGCAAAGAGCCTTCTGCCCACGTACGATGTATTTGACGAGAAGCGATATTTTGCTCCCGCAACCCAAAGGAGCTTAATAAGCTGGTCAGAAAATCAACGAATAGGAATGTCTATCTGCGAAGATGCTTGGGTAGATCAGGTCCCGTATGGACTAGATCCAATAGGTGACTTAGCCGCCCGAGGCGCGAATGTTGTTCTTAATCTCTCAGCATCGCCATGGCATGCTGAAAAGCCTCAGACTCGTCGATCGATGCTAGCCAATCTGGCCAAAGCCCACGACACAACGATTGTTTTTGTGAATCAAGTCGGCGGCAATGACGAACTAATCTTCGACGGAGGTTCATTTGTTGTATCTCCTCAGGGGAAATACCTCGGCCAGAGTAAACTATTTGAACCCGATCTCAGGGTTGTGGAACTTGAAAGCTCTGACAAGTCCCTCCAAGCCGAGCAAAGTCCAGAACCGCAGGCAATCGCTCAACTGGAAAAGGCTTTAGTACTTGGAGTGAAGGATTATTTTAGAAAGCAAGGCCTTCCTCCTGGTGCAGTCATCGGCTTATCGGGAGGAATCGATTCCGCGGTAACTGCCCATATCGCAGTAAGAGCACTAACGAAAGAACGGGTTCTGGGAATAGCTATGCCAGGTCCCTTCTCTTCAGAACACAGCGTTGATGATGCACTTGAACTCGGAAAGCAGCTAGGAATCCAAACTCAGGTCGTTGACATTCGGCCTACCTATGAAGCTTATACGCAAGTTTTCGAAAAACTTTTTGGAGCTAAAGAAAATTACGGAATCGCCCAGCAAAATATCCAATCAAGGATTCGCGGCTCGATTCTTATGGCCGTGTCCAATGCAGAAAATCGACTAGTTTTGGCAACTGGAAACAAAAGCGAGCTATCCGTTGGGTATTGTACCCTCTACGGGGATACGGTTGGTGGATTGGCAGTTCTCGGAGATGTCTACAAACGGGACGTGTACGCACTAGCCCGTTTCGCTAACCTCAACGGTACGCTGATCCCACAAAACACAATTGAGAAGCCGCCTTCGGCCGAGCTTGCGCCCGATCAGTTTGATACTGATGATCTTCCATCGTACGACATTTTGGACGCTGTGCTGGCGCAAACGATCGAGGGCTCCCTCGAGAAACTTCCCACTAAAGCGGATAATCGGACCATTGAACAAATTCGCCAAAGACTAGATCGCAATGAATATAAAAGAAGACAGTCCCCGTTGGTATTACGTGTATCGAACAAGGCATTCGGGACAGGCCGCCGTCTCCCGATCGTCCACAAATACGATTTTCGGCTAACAAGCTGATCACGCAGCGGGGGCTTCGGTGCCGCCATCCTCTCCTTCTCCTACCGGTCGCACATTCTCGGCGCGAGCCCCGCGAGGGCCCTCCTGTACAACGTACTCCACCGCACCGCCTTCACTTAAAAGATCGTAATCTGAAGCATTAAGACCTGACCTATGAAAAAAGAGTTCTTTACCGTCATCTCCACGAATAAAGCCAAAGCCGCGATCTCGAACCATTTTTTTGATTCTTCCACGAACCTTCGGGCCACTTGGTGCTACTGCGCTACTTGGACGGCGAGTCCGAGCTCGATTACGAGGATCAGAATAGCGATCGCCCAAAGCAAACTCCCTTCGAAAGAGCTCGGAAGGGACCACCAGATCTTGCATACCTTCACTCTCGGGCGAGAGGAGGACCTCTTCCTCTCCAACTTCCACAACGCTATAGCGCAATTTTGTATTTTTATGGATGCAGAGATCGCCTGAATCGATTTCATCGAGTTGCAGCATAATCTTTACTCCTTAAATTCCGCTTCTAATAGCTAATTGTGAAACTTCTCAAGGACTAAACGGCCCTAGTACCTAAATTTTGCTTCCTCCGAACATCGGAAGTCCCATGAAAATGTTTTAGATATCCTTTGGTAGATCGTTATAGAGGGCCGCAAATTAGCACTACAGTTTCGACCGTCAATTCATTGAGCAAATCCTGCTTAACTAACTGCTCCTCGAGGCTTTCTTTACTAACTTGAATAACTATGACGAGCACAAAGAAACAATTTAAGGCCATTTTCTTTGACTTAGGCGGAACACTTTTCAGCTATGGGGACCTATCCGAGCCGTTCAACAACCTTCTGCTGAACCAGCTGACCGTACAAGGAATTGAAGAGGAAGCTGGCCAGGCCCGGGCCAAGTATCGTAGGGCCATGCTCAAGGCTTTTCGAGCTTTCGGTCAGAAGACCTTCTATCTCCATGCTGAATTATTCGTTCAGGGATATCGCAATTTTCTTTTAGAGTATGAACTTGAAAGCACTGAGTCCCAAGGTCTCGATTTTTATAGGAAACAAATAGAATTAGGAGTAAAGAACGTAAAACCAAGAAAAGACGCCATTGACACAATACAGATTCTGCATGACGCTGATTTCAAGATGGGCATCGTCAGCAATATTGACGACGATCAGTTTCACCCGATTTGGGCCCGAATGAACCTTTCTCAATGGATTCCCTATACGACCACTAGTCAGGAAGCACGCTCCTGTAAACCGGATTCAAAAATATTCAAGTTAGCACTGAATAAGCTCGACAATCCGGAACCTCATCGGTGCATCTTTGTGGGGGATTCGCCCGAGCATGACATCAGAGGAGCCAACTACTTAGGGCTACACAGCATTTGGATCACAAGCAATCCCGGAAGGAGTGCTCGACTCGATTACAGAGACAAACCAGACTATATAATTCGTCATCTGTCGGAACTTTTAAAAATTGCTCTTCGTTAGTGATGGCAGAAGGTTCGAAGTTGATCGAGTCCGCATTTAATTTCAATTTTGTCTCAGATGGACTTATCCCCGAACAATTCCGCTAGAATTTTTGCACGATCTGCGTCTAAGTCCGGCGCCGCGGTACGCTCAGAAGGATCCTCGAACCCTCCAAGTTTTATCGGATTCCCAGCCATGGTAAGTCCTGAGGACGTGATCACCATATTCCGGGCCAAGACTTGAGGATCAGACAAGACTTCAGCGACATTCTGGATGGGACCACATGGGATTCCGGCAGTTTCAAACCTCTCTAACCAAGTGTCTGTGGACTCCCTTTGCATGATCTCTTCGAAAATAGATTCGAGCTCGTTTACGTTTTTGACACGCCGCATGTTATCAACGAATCTCGGATCCGTAGCTAGATCTGCACACCCTAGTATCTGACAGCAACCTTTGAATAGAGAATCATTTCCCGCAGCAATCACTAGATAGCCATCTGATGTCGCAAAGGCTTGGAAAGGAGCAATTGACGGATGTCTGCTTCCCAAGGGCGTGGGTACTTGCTCGGTAGCCACATAGCGAGCAATTGCGTTTTCCAAAATTGCCACTTGGCTGTCGAGCATAGAGACATCGATAGAGATTCCCTCACCAGTCTCGTTCCGATGTCTTAAGGCTGAAAGAATGCCGATGGTAGTAAAAAGCCCAGCTGTTATATCTCCGACTGATGATCCAACACGTGTCGGAGGTGAACCAGGTTGTCCCGTAAGACTCATGATCCCTCCCATGGCCTGAACGACCACATCGTATGCCGGCCGAGATGCGATGGGGCCTGTCTGACCGAAACCGGAGGTTTGCGCGAGAATTAATTCAGGAAAGCGAGAATGAAGCGTCTCCCAGTCGTAACCCAAACGGCCAAGGACACCAGCTCTGAAATTCTCAATGAGCACGTCTGCCTTGCTCAAAAGTGCTTCGAAAATAGTTCGATCGTCAGCTGATTTCAGATCAAGCGCAATACTTTCTTTTCCTCGATTAAGAGAACGAAAATACGCCGATGTACCGTTTTTAAAGGGCGGAAAAGATCTCGAATCATCCCCAGTGACAGGTTTTTCAACCTTAACAACACGAGCCCCCAAATCTGCCAGAATAAGCGTGCAGTAGGGACCCGCGAGAACTCGGGTTAGATCAACTATCAGCAAGCCCTCCAAAGGACCCATAAGTCGACTTTTCACCAAAGTGGCTTAGCGCAGTCCGCGCCAAAGAAGAACATCGCGACGTACATCGGAGTACACAAGAGGGCCACCCTCGTCAGAAGAAGTAGATAGCTTCTTCACTGCCTTCTTGCGCGA
>DKAI01000096.1:17689-18404 GCA_002450755.1 Deltaproteobacteria bacterium UBA6930 | reverse complement strand
ACACCCTTGGCAAGAATTTCATCCGCTTTTTCGACAAATCCCGGAAGATGGTTGTTCGAGCAGGTAGGGGTGAAGGCACCCGGAACTGCAAACAACACTACCTTTTTCCCTTTGAATATGTCGTCAGTCGTTTGATCTTCTAACCCGTTAGAGGAAAGAGTTTTAAAGGAAACTGCGGGGACTTTATCACCTACCTGAATGGCCATATGTTTTTCTCCGAAATAGGGGTTTCAATAATACTACGGCCTGATAATACAGCGTCCTAGCGATTGAATCCGTTACGATCTAAAAATGTCACGGGTTGCCGATAAAATCTCCATAGGAATCTCCCTAACGCTAGACAAAACCGGCACCGTGCGTGAAGGAAGGGTGACCCAATACATCGATGAGCTCTATATCCGGTCGCTCCAGGATGTTGGCGGACTAGTCAGATTAATCCCAACAGGTTCCCTTGATGAAGAGCTGCTCGACGGCCTGGACGGCCTGGTATTTCCAGGAGGCGGTGATTTCCCCCCAAGCAAGAAGTACCCACTCGAAGAATTCGCTTTAGCGCCCCCGGAGCAACGTGCTGCAGATGCCGAATTGCTTAAAGAAGCCCGAAAACGAAAACTTCCAGTTCTAGGAATCTGTTATGGCATGCAGCTGATGGCGACCGAGAGGTTGGGAACGTTATTTGACCACATTCCCGCAGATCTCCCTGAAGCAGGTAACCACA
>DKAI01000096.1:8009-17359 GCA_002450755.1 Deltaproteobacteria bacterium UBA6930 | reverse complement strand
GCTCAACGGAAACAAATTGCATGACATCTTCCTTGAATCGGATTCTGTCCTGGCTCGCTGGCTCGGCACCCATGGCCGTACACAGGTCAATAGCCGCCATCATCAGGCGGTGAGAGACCCCGGCAAGGGCTTCCGTATTATCGCGAGAGCTCTAGATGGCGTTGTAGAAGCCATAGAGGCAGAAGCTCCCTGGACCGCAATTGGTGTCCAGTGGCATCCAGAAGAGATGCCCGAACCCCACAGGAAAAAGTTGTTCCGCGGTTTTCTAGCAGCTTGTGGTCGACTTAACTGAGTACCTTGAACAGGTCACTCGATCGAGGAAAAACAGCGAGTTAAGACTTCGCTGAGGACCTCCTTGCTAGTGGCAAAGTTAAGGCGAACAAAATCTCGACCAGGTTCGCCAAATGCTTCTCCTTCACTAAAGCCCGTTCGTCCTTTGTTTAAAAAATGGTGATATGGCGACGGTTTCAAGTGGAGGTCCGCACAATTAAGCCATGCCAAGTAGGTAGCTTCTGGAGCATGAACGCTTATTCCCGAAATGGCCTTGGGAAACTCCGAAACTACGTAATCCCTGTTCTGCCGAAGTAAGCTCAAAACGTCCTCTAACCAAGATTCTCCTTCCAACCAAGCAGCTTTGGTTGCGAGAAGCCCCGGCTGGGAAAGCCCTCCCCTGGCATGGCGCGGAATCCCACAAAATCGGCGTTGTAGATTCTCGGAGCCAAATGCGGCCACAGCACATCTTAGCCCGGCAATATTGAACGCCTTTGAAGCCGAATAGAAAGTGACCGTGCGTTTAGCGATTTCAGGGGAAAGCGAAGCAAATGGAGTATGTGCGTGCCCCGGATAAACCAGATCGGCATGAATTTCGTCACTAAGTACAATCAGATCATGCTCTAAAGCGATCCCTGCCAAAGCCTCGAGCTCTTTAGAAGTAAAAACTCTCCCTGTCGGATTATGGGGGTTACAAAGGAGCAAAATTTTCACCTCTGGCGTACATGAACTCCGGGTAAGATCGAGGTCCAGCACATACCCATCAGAGCTGTCCACTAGGGGCACCTCGATCAAGCGACGTCCAGTTTCTTGCACTGATTGGAGAAACGGTGGATAAATAGGAGTCTGGACAAGCACCCCATCCCCAGGTTCTGAAAATTGGAGCAAGGCAAGGTAGATGGCTTGAACCACCTCACTCATGACCTCCACCCGTTTAGGATCCAAACTCCACCCGAACTTTCGTTCCATTCTCTCCGAAAATACTTCGGGGATCTCCGATCGGCGGGGGTCCAACGGATACCCCCAGTCGGAACGTTCTAGAGCGTTTCTTAGAACCTCGCGTACCGCGGGGGCTACTTCGAAGTCCATATCCGCAACCCAGACCGGCAGGACGTCGGGAGGATATAAACGCCACTTTTCGGCATTTTTTTGCCTACAGATTTCCAAATCGACTTCGGGCAGTACTCTAGTCACAGCTGCAGTTTAGCCGGGATAGCCTCAGACCCTGACGATCTTTATGTTATGGAGCCCATGAGTACTGAAAAAGACGACCTAAAAGCTTACATTTTGGACCCTGAAAACCTCCCTAAGCATTTTGAGGCGGGGGGAGCCGAGGTCCGCTGGGATGACTTCTGGCAATCGGAAGGAATCCACAAATGGGAACCTTCTCGCCCACGGGACGAGACATTCGTTGTCGACACTCCTCCCCCCACTGCCTCCGGTTCACTACATCCGGGACATGTCTTCAGTTACACGCACACGGATATTCTTGTGCGCTTTCAACGAATGATCGGGAAAAATATCTATTACCCTATGGGATGGGATGACAACGGCCTTCCCACAGAGCGCCGGGTTCAGAACTACTATCATGTTCGGTGCGACCCAACCGCTCCTTATGAAGATCAACTCGAGCTAGCGCCTGCGTCCGCAAAAATGCGCAAGAAGCCCCCTAAAAAAATTTCACGAGACAACTTCATTGAACTATGTCATCGCGTTACGACAGAAGATGAAAAAACCTTCATGGCTCTCTGGAAACGACTTGGCGTTTCAGTGGACTGGAATGAACAATATCAGACGATTGATGACAACTGCCGTCGCATCGCGCAATTTTCCTTCCTCGACCTTCTCGAAAAAAATCAAGTGTTTAGCAGTAACGCACCAAGTATGTGGGATGTCGATTTCCAGTGCGCTATCGCGCAGGCTGAGGTAGAAGACAGAAATATCGCCGGGGCCTATCACGATATTGAATTCGGGCTCTCAGATACTGGAGAGACTTTCACCATTTCAACTACCCGACCTGAATTACTTCCTGCATGCGTTGGAGTAACCGCACATCCCTCCGACGAACGCTACAAACACTTTTTCGGTCGAGAGGCTATTAGCCCCCTGTTCCGAATTCCAGTTCCAATCTTCCCGAGTGAGATCGCGGATCCTGAAAAGGGTACCGGAATACTCATGGTGTGTACCTTCGGCGATGCCACGGACGTCGAGTGGTGGCGAGACGAGGGGTTGACTCTGCGACAACTGGTCGGCCGCGATGGACGGCTTCTCCCAGCCGACTTCGGCAGTCAAACATTTCCCAGTCTTGATCCAGTCGAAGCTGAAAAAAATTACAGCGATCTAGAAGGGAAAACCCTCAAGGCTGCTAGAGAGCTGATCGTTTCCCTTTTGCGAGAAGATTCTAGTGGTTTCGATGGAACCAGGGCCGCCTTAGTGGGAGAGCCCCGGCTGTTAGAGCATTCGGTAAAGTTTTTTGAAAAAGGCGATCGACCTCTGGAATTTGTACCCACTCGTCAATGGTTCGTGCGTTTGCTAGACAAAAAGAAAGAACTTATCGCCAAAGGAAATTTAATTAAATGGCACCCCGACCACATGCGTCGGCGGTACGAAGATTGGACCGAGAACCTTTCATTCGACTGGTGTGTGAGCCGACAACGATTCTTCGGTGTTCCAATACCGGTTTGGTACCCTATCCTCGAAAATGGCAACTGTGACTACAAAAGTCCTCTTGTGCCGAAGAAAGAAAACCTTCCGACCGACCCCACCCGGGACTGTCCGTCTGGATTCACTGAAGAGCAACGCAATCAGCCTGGTGGATTTAAAGCTGAAACTGATATTTTTGACACCTGGTTCACCAGCTCTCTGACGCCACAGATTAGTTCCCACTGGGGAAGCAACCAAGAGCGTCACCAAGCTCTATTCCCAGCAGATGTTAGACCACAAGCTCACGACATCATTCGTACTTGGGCCTTTTATACTATTGCGAAGGCGCATCTACATGAAGACTCAGTACCTTGGAAGCATGCCACCATTTCTGGATGGATTCTTGATCCCGATCGAAAAAAAATGTCCAAGAGCAAGGGGAATGTGGTTACCCCGATCCCGTTAATTGATAAATATTCTGCAGACGGAGTACGATACTGGGCAGGCTCAGCACGACTTGGCGTTGATACCGCACTTGATGAAAAGGTTTTTAAAATCGGAAAAAGACTTGTTACCAAGATCTTTAATGCTTCAAAGTTTGTCCTAACCCAGGACGGTCACTCAGCAAAACCCTCTAGCGAATTAGACCTTGCCTTCCTATCAGAACTCCGAAGCCTAGTGAGAAGATCCACTAAAGCCTTTGAAGACTTTGACCAAGCACACGCTCTGATGGAAATAGAAAACTTTTTCTGGTCACGATTCACGGATACTTACATTGAACTTGTCAAAGTGAGGGCGAGAAGTATTGATAACAAGAATCCGCAAGACCAAGGATCTGCAATCTTCTCCTTGCGCTTTGGTCTTTCCGTGCTCCTAAGATTATTCGCTCCATTTTTACCATTTGTTACAGAGGAAGTTTGGTCATGGGCTTACGCTGAAGAATCCGGTTTTAAAAGCATCCATATTTCGTCTTGGCCCAAGGATGCTGAATTTGCTCACTTGGAAACCCCGAACGAAACTACGAGCCTTTCCATCGCTATCGCGGCCCTTACGGCCATTAACAAGGCCAAGGCCGACGGAGAAGTCTCGATGGGTCGCGCTCTAGAACGTTTAGTTCTCTCGGGACAAGCTTCAGACGTTGACAAGTTAAGAAGTGTGGCAGTTGACGTCACAGCGGCTGCCCGGTGTGAAAATTACGAAATTATTATCGACGACACGATTGAAAAAGGCTCTTTTCAGGTCAAGAACATCGAGTTCGCCCCTAAACCAACGTAGTTGAAGAGCGGCTTGATACCTAAGAACTTTCACGACGTTTTCTAGCAGAATCGGCCAACTGTTCCAAAACAGGCATTGTGCGGTCCCAGCCCATGCATTTGTCCGTGATGCTCTGGCCATAAGTCAAGTTTTCCAAAGTCGAAGTCTTCTGATTCCCGTCTTCGAGAAAGCTTTCTAGCATGACCCCTGCGATGTTGGTCGAGCCACTCGCGACCTGGGCCGCCACAGACGCGGCCACCTGGGGTTGGACCTTGTGGTCTTTACCGCTATTCGCATGACTGCAATCCACAATTAAGCGAGTAGACGCTCCCGCTTTTGAAAGTGCATCCGAGGCGGAAAGGAGCGACTTCTGATCAAAGTTAGGACCGGAACTACCGCCGCGTAAAATCAAATGACAATCTCGATTCCCTTGCGTCGCAACAATGGCCGCCACTCCGTGCTTAGTGACGGAAAGAAAACGATGAGGATGAGCGGCTGATCCTATCGCATCTATTGCTACCTGGAGATTCCCGTTCGTTCCATTTTTGAACCCAACCGGCATAGACATCCCGGACGCTAGTTCGCGATGAACCTGACTCTCCGAAGTACGGGCACCTATCGCGCCCCAAGAAACCAAATCAGCAAAAAATTGCGGAGTGATCGGGTCCAGAAATTCGCAACCCGTAGGGATTCCTTTATCCGCGAGTTCTAACAAAAGACCTCGAGCAACACGCAACCCTTCGTTTATGGCAAAGCTATCGTCCAAATGCGGGTCATTAATTAACCCCTTCCAGCCGATTGTAGTCCTGGGTTTTTCGAAATAGACCCTCATCACAATTAACAGGTCTTTCATTTTGCTCGTAGAGATCTCTTTTAAGCGAGAAGCGTATTCAAGGGCAGCCTTGGGATCGTGGATAGAACAGGGGCCCGCTATAACCAACAACCGATCGTCTTCTCCTCGCAAAACACTCTCCACCTGTCGTCGCCCCTGCACAACAGTACTTGCAGCGGAATCCCCAAGAGGAAGCTCCTCCATCAAGATCGCAGGTGGAATAAGGGGATGAAGGCTAGCAATACGAAGATCGTCGGTTTCAAATAGCACTTTATTTCTCCGGAAGCGCGGAGACTAGCTCTCAAGTGACATACTTCCCATGCACTAGAAGCATTTTGGTGATCGAAATTTGTCCAATTAATGCCAGTCTTTCGTTTTCTAAAGCAATTTCATGCAGTGGCCCATGTTTTCCCCCTGGCCTCCGCATGCCCGATAGTGCCTCAAACAGGGTTAGAGATTTTTTGCCGTAAATCAGTCGCCCAGTAAGGGTTCATAGCCCTCTCTAAACGTCGGAAAATGAAAGCGATATCCGAGTTGCCTCAACAAACGGTTACTACAACGTTTATGCCCCAAAGCCCGTTTCCAGCCGGCCTCAACTTCGGCCGGCAAAGAAGAGTCTACTCGCCTAGAGACCCATTCGGCTACGTCAAATAAATCCGCAGGATCGTTATCCACCGCTACTACTTTTGTGGGAACCGATTTGAGGCGCAGCAGGTGCCGCAAAACGCCTGCTGCGTCACTCTGATGAATCCGGTTCGTGAAATAAGGTCTTATTGGAGGCAATTTAAATGTCTTCTCTTGAACTGACCTTGGCAAACGGGTGCGTCCCGGCCCATAGATACCCCCAAACCGCACTGAGCAAGCATGATCGAAAGAGCTCTTTACCGCCGCCTCGCCCTCGAGCACAATTTCACCCCGAAAACTTTCGGGATTCGTTGCTGACTTTTCATCAACCCACTCTCCCGTCGACTGACCGTACACGGAGGTACTAGAAGCGAATAAAAAACGCGGTGAAGAATCTTCTCTAGATGAAAAAATTCGTCGCAACGCAAGAATTCCCTGTACGTAGGCCTTTCGGTAGCTACCTACACTTGAGGAGTCAGCGCTCACTGTATACACAACGGCATCCAACTTTTTCGGAATAACTCCCAAACTAGCTGGGTCAAAGAGGTCCCCTTGTAGCGTGGTGACGTTTCCTTCTATGTCAAAAGGAGTCCGACGAAGCGCGAACACGGTATCCCCATCGCTCGAGAGTTCTACGGCAAGAAATCTACCCACATAACCACAACCGACGATTAAGACACGCAAGGGACGTCTCAGAGAAATCGTGAAACCGTCGAAACTTCACCCGACGATCCCAAGATGACACTCGTACGCTCATGAAAATCCGTCGGCATCACTTCTACAATTCGAGTTCGATCAGTCAAGGCCTGGCCTCCAGCCTGTTCGATTAAGTACGCCATCGGATTCCCCTCGTAGAGGAGACGCAGCTTCCCTCCCGGGGCCTTGGTCGTTGCCGGATAAATAAAGACTCCACCTTTGAGAAGCGTGCGATGAACATCGGCAACCATCGATCCAATGTATCGGCTTCCATATCCGTTCTTGTGCGCAAAATCTAGATACGCGCGTACTCCGTCAGAAAAATCTTCCCAATAGGCTTCGTTAATAGAGTAGATCTTTTTTTCCTTTGGAACTTTAATCTTCTCTCCGACCAAAATAAACTCTTCCGTCGAGGGATCCAAAACATACATATCAACACCGTCACCTGTAGAAAGAACCATTACAACAGACGATCCGTACAAGACATAGCCCGCTGCGAGCTGCATCGTGCCTTTTTGCAAAACAGCCGTTTCGCCTACTTCTCCTGTCGTCGGGGTCCCGAGAATGCTGAATATCGTTCCGACACTCACGGCTACGTCTATATTCGACGAGCCATCAAGAGGGTCGGTCACCACGCAAAATTTTCGGGAAGCCTCTTGGCCAAACACTACCGGCTTATCTAACTCTTCGGAGGCAAATACCGCCACATCTGCCCGAGCTGAAAGCCTCCCCAAAAGAATAGAATCTGCCAAGACATCGAGCTTCTGCTGATCCTCTCCGTGCACGTTCGTGTCTCCTGCCATGCCCAATACGTCGTTAATCCGCGCGCGACGCACCTCAGCTGCTATAGCTCCCGTTGCAGCGGCAATAGTCGAAATCACGCCACCAAGATCACCATCGACCTTTTCGGTGAGGTCCTTAGATCTTAGGTTCTGTTCAAGTCGAATTTGTTCGGAAATCATCTAGGTAAAAAAATGTAACGCAAGCTGAAAAATCTCGCGCCTAAGCGGAGAGAAGCAAAAGAGAGGGACCCCGGTTGCTGCTGCGCAATCGGGGCCCTTCTAAGTCAAGGAGGTTTGCCTAATCAATACATATGACCCCGAAGAAAAAGAAACGGTTCCCTCAGTTTCCTTTTTTCGCTTTAAAAACTTCACTCTGCTGAGTTACTACTTGGCCGCGTGCCATTACCCACATCTTGTCCGCAAGACAGTCCAAGGATTTTAGAGGGTCACCTCGCACCGCCACGATATCTGCCGACCTCCCAGGCTTCAGGAATCCAGTTTCATCCGAGATGCCCAGAGCTGAAGCAGAGCCTGAAGTTGCGGATATAAGAGCTTCTCGGGGGGACAGCTCGGCAAAGCGAGCCCAGACAGGTAGGGCGCGGTCTAAGGCATCGTGGTGCACTCCAGGAATCCCTGCATCTGTCGACGCCACCATTCTCACCCCAGCAGCCTTCAGACCTCGGTAGCACCGATTCATCCGCCGAGCAAAATCGGAACCATCATTGGTGCTTTCGGTTCTCTCGCTTATTGGGCGATTGTCGTTGTACTGAGTTAGGAATCGGGACCAGCGCGCATGAACTGTGGGAGCAACAAACGCTCCTGATTCAGAAATTAACTGGCTAACCTCCTCGTCGAAAGCCGAACCAAAGCCACCCTCACCTGAAAAAGACGAATGCTCAATACTTTGGACCCGAGCGCGGGCACACGCCGCAATTCCTGGAGTCCCGTGGCAATGTGCTGCAACTGGAAGTCCAAAAGCCTCTGACATAGAGACCATTTTTTCCAATTCCTTGAGCTTAAACTGTGCGGCACTTGGTCGAGTGCCCTGAGTCAAAACACCTCCAGTAGCCATTACTTTCAGCCAGTCAAAGCCTAACTCGGCCTGATCCCTGACGAGCTTTTCAATGTCTTTAGCGTCTTCAACAACCCCTCCCCAAAAATGGCAATGGCCTCCAGGTGTTGTCAATGGCGGGCCGGCAACAAGGAGTCGAGGGCCGATACGTTCGCCTTTGTTAATTTCCTTCCGAAGTTCCAAGATCTTCCCTCCCGAGCTCCCCAGGTCACGTGCGGTAGTGATCCCTCGGCGGACCATGGCCCTAGCTCTTAGCACCGCTCCATCAGGATCTTCGGCATTGGTTCCAGGACTCTCGGGATCTAAAGAGAGGTGTACGTGAGCGTCGATTAAACCCGGAATAGCCGTCAACCCGTCTAGAGAGACAACTTCGGCTTCCGTTCCTAGACGGGCACGAGAATTGATTTCCTTTATCTTCCCATTTTCAACGAGAATAGCTGTTTCAGATGGAAAATAATCAGCTGCTGTTCCATCCCAAACTTTTTCCGGTAATAAGATCTGGGCCATCCCTAGAATTTAGCGACTCGAGAGTCGAGACCCAAAACTATTCTTTCCTTCTCTCCCCAATCACCGTCAGAGTGCCTCATAAGGATCTATGATGAGACAATGAGTGAAACCGCCGAACAATACAGAGGCTTTATTCGAGGAGTAGCCTCTTGGTTTGGCGCATGGGGAGTGCATTCTGCAATATTTTCTTGGTTGCTTACGGTAAAACTCAATGCCACGCCTGAGCAAGTCGGGTTCGGCCAGTTTTCGGTCATGTTACCAACTCTTCTTCTCATCCTGTTTGGAGGCGCACTTGCCGACCGAGTCGACGTCAGGAAATCTTTAATCGTCCTCCACCTTTTATCCGCACTCGGACCCTTAGTTCTTGCAGTCCTCGTTAGCGCCGATCTTCTTTCATATAACTTCCTCCTGTTGTACGGCGTATGGCTCGGAACCATTACCGCTTTTATCATGCCCGCTCGAGATACCCTCCTTTCCCGAGTCGCGGGCAGCGACATGTTGAAGGCTGTGGCCGGAATGACCATGGTACAGTTCGGTTGCCAAGCAGTCGGAAACCTTCTCGCCGGACTTGCAAAATGGACGGGCGCGGCGCCCGTACTTGTTCTCCAGGGCATTATTCTCGCATCAGGGGCCCTACTCATAGCCAAGATCAGATTTCCCAAAGCTGCAG
>DKAI01000096.1:0-7638 GCA_002450755.1 Deltaproteobacteria bacterium UBA6930 | reverse complement strand
ATAAAAACTGTTGCGAAGGATCCCAGACTTCGCTCTACATTCCTGATGTCACTTACTGTGGCTTTTTGTTTTGCGGGCCCCTTCTACGTGATCTTTCCTCTCATCGTAAGGGATAGTTACGGTGGATCCGTACTGCTACTCGCCATCATCATGACCTTGTTTGCCTTAGGGAACATCGGTGGATCTTTCTGGATTCGAAGGCTCGGCGGCCTAAAAAGAAGAGGCCAATCCGCTTTAGTCTCGATTTTATTAGGATCCTTACTGCTCCTATTGATAAGTCTGGATTTGGCGGTCTCTTGGATGGCAGGGCTGACTTTCATTTGGGGCATCTCAACGTCAATCTTTATTAACGCTACCAGGACACTCTTTCAAGAAGGTGCCCCCGAACACGAACGCGGTAGGGTTCTCTCTGTTTATCAGCTAGCCCTTATGGGCGCAGGCCCAATGGGATCGACCGTGGCCGGTCTTAGTTCAGCTGCCATTGGAAATCACGCTACTCTTGCACTTTACGCAGCGACAATTTTAGTTCTCGCTATGATCCTTTGGCGACCAGTTTCAGATGCGGATGCGATACACAACAAACTCTGAAGTCAGAGCCGACATTTGACACAGCAACCCCTGTGCTTACTCTGAAGCGCTAAATGGCTCGGAAGAAACTCAAGGAGAAAAGATGATAAACGAATCCCCCAACTTTAAAGTTGCCGACCTTGGGCTAGCAGACTGGGGCCGCAGGGAAATCAAGTTGGCAGAGCATGAAATGCCAGGACTCATGGCATTACGGGAACGATACCGAGCCTCTAAACCACTGTCGGGGCTTCGCATCATGGGTAGCCTGCATATGACCATACAAACCGCAGTTTTGATTGAAACCCTCACCGAACTTGGCGCAGACGTTCGATGGGTCAGTTGCAACATTTTCTCTACGCAGGATCACGCCGCGGCTGCTGTCGTCGTAGGTCCTTCGGGAACCACAGATAATCTTCAGGGTATTCCTGTCTTTGCCTGGAAGGGTGAAACTCTTGAGGAATACTGGTGGTGCACGCAACAAGCTTTGGTCTGGCCTGACGGGTCAGGCCCCCAGCAGATTGTGGACGATGGAGGAGATGCGACCCTTCTCCTCCACAAAGGATTAGAGTTCGAGAAAAAAGGGAAGGTGCCCGATCCTAACCCGGCTTCAGACTCCGAAGAATGGATAGTAGTACTAAATCTATTAAGCAAAATGCAGGAAGAAAACCCAAATACTTGGCATGAACTTACCAACGATATACGAGGAGTTTCGGAGGAGACGACAACCGGTGTTCATAGGTTGTACCAAATGCAAGAAAGTGGCGAACTGCTTTTTCCCGCTATCAACGTCAACGATTCCGTTACTAAAAGTAAATTTGACAACATCTACGGCTGTAGACATTCCCTACCTGACGGACTAATGCGGGCTACCGATGTTATGCTCGGAGGAAAGGTCGCCTTAGTTTGTGGCTTTGGAGAAGTAGGTAAGGGCTGCGCACAAGCTCTAAAGGGCCAGGGATGCCGAGTCATAATTACAGAAATCGATCCAATTTGCGCTTTACAAGCTTCAATGGAAGGTTACGAGGTCCAACGCCTCGAATCGATTGTTTCTGAGGTAGATATTTTTGTAACCACTACCGGCAATTTTGATGTCATTACTGCCGACCATATGTCGAAGATGAAAGACAAAGCAATCGTTGGCAACATAGGTCACTTCGACAATGAGATCGATATGGCAGGCTTAAAAGAAATTCCGGGGATCGTCTGCAATAACATTAAGCCCCAGTATGATGAATGGATCTTCCCCGATGGACACAGCGTTTTGATACTTGCTGAAGGCCGGCTTCTTAACCTTGGGTGTGCGACAGGACATCCAAGCTTTGTAATGTCAGCATCCTTCACAAACCAGGTAATTGCTCAACTAGAACTCCATCAACACCGCGAGCGATATGACTCGGCAGTTTATATGCTACCGAAGCATCTGGATGAAGAAGTGGCGCGGTTACACCTTGATCACCTAGGAGTGAACCTCACAGAACTCACCACCAAGCAGGCAGAATACATTGGAGTCCCTATCGAAGGTCCTTACAAGCCGGACCATTACCGCTACTAGGCGTTAATTAAGAGCACCGTGGGTTTCGTTTTCCTTAAAACCACCTTCCTAGCCTTTGTTTTCTCTCTAGTAGGAACATCAGGAGCATACGCTGAACTTTCTTGCGATGATTTACCGGATTTAATCGGTGTCTACCTCAAAAAACATGTGACGTTTACCACGATTACTCCCACGGTCCTGGATCGATCAGCCGAAACACTTCTTAGAAGAAGAGACCCGCAGCGGAACCTACTTGACAAAACTGAGGCAGAGGACTTACTACGGCGGCTTGAGGCAGGGTTCAGAAATATTTCGCGAGGGAGGTGCGACCTACTACTTTCGACACACAATGACTTTATTCAATACCAAGAACGAGGCTTAAAGGGAGTACGCACGTTCCTCTCAAGTCCGAAATATCAAGTCGATCCTAATGCCAGTCTAATACTAGACCCTAAGAAGAGGAAGCGTCCCGAGGATGCTGAAACAAGAAAACGGCTCCTTGAAACTCTCATACATTTTCAAATCTCAAATTTTTTAGCAAATGGTCAAGATCTAGAAGAGGCTAAAAGAAGAGTCCTCCATCGATATGAATTAAGAACACGCCGGCTGCGCGAGTTAAAAGAGTCACAAATACTTTCTAGCTTCCTAAATGCTTTCGCCTCTTCTTTGGATCCCCATTCGTCGTATCTCTCATCCGATGATCTCGAAGATTTTCGAATTGGAATGCAGTTGTCCCTCGAAGGGATCGGCGTCTCCCTGTCTGAAAGGGACGGATATTCCGTAGTAGAGCAAATTATCCCAGGAGGAGCAGCGGACAAACTAAACGTTCTAAAACCACAAGATAAAATCGTTGCAGTTGCCGAGCATAACCAAATTCCTGTAGATGTTATAGATATGGCTCTCAGAGATGTTGTTCGCTTAATCCGAGGGAAAAAGGGGACTACTGTAACTCTCACAGTTCTTAGAAAGATCGACGAACCTGAGCGTTTCACAATCTCGATACGAAGGGATAAAATCGATCTCAGACAACAAGCCGCAAAGATGAAAATTCAGAGTATTCAGCGTGGCAAGATGAACTACAAATTGGCGATTTTGGAGCTACCCTCATTCTACGGAGATAGGGACACAAAAGAACGTCTCTCGTCAAAAGATGTACGAGATCTCTTGACCTCGCTTAAAAATCAAGGCGTAGACGGATTACTGTTCGACCTTTCGCGAAACGGAGGAGGACTACTTGAAGATGCAATCGAAATATCTGGCTTCTTTCTTGAAGACGGCGGCATCGTGGCAGTCAAAGACAACAGAAATCGACGGCATGTTCTAGCAGACCCTGATCCGAAAATCTTATTCTCGGGTCCTATGGTCGTACTGGTTTCGCGAGCCAGCGCTTCAGCAGCCGAAATTCTCGCAGGGGCTCTTCGCGACTACGATCGGGCGGTTATAGTCGGGGACCGCCAAACGTTTGGGAAGGGAACCGTCCAAAGCGTCTTTCCTTTAAGACCGGGCTTGGGTGCACTTCGCGTCACTACTGCCCTCTTTTTTCGGCCTGGGGGAGTCTCTACTCAAAAAACTGGCGTTCCAACACACATGGTGATTCCTTCCTTACTTGACATTGTAAGTTTTGGCGAAGCTGAACAACCATATGCATTACCGGGGCAAAGAATTGATGCGTTTGCCGGGAGGAACTTTAGGCGAAGCAAAAGCAACAAAACCTATGTCCCAATTAAACCCAAGATCTTAGACAAGTTACGGGACTACTCAATGACGAGAATCGAGAGCAACAAAAAGCTACAAGAGGTGGTTACACGGCTCGAGAATCGACGAGACACCGCGGAGAGCGTCCTCCTCTCCGATATCGAAGAGGAGCAGGCTACTATTGGAGCTGCCGGTGGTGACAAAAACCTAGAGGGAGAAAATGATAACGGCAAAGACGGAGCTCTGACCGCTCAGGCAGACGAAGCCCTGAGCATTCTTGCCGATCTCGTGGATCTGCAACGATGAAGCCATGGATTTCGATTTTGGCATTTGCTTTGTTAGCTGCGTGTTTGATTTGGGTGACTCTTAGAGAAAGTAGTGGTTTTTCTTGCTCTGTGTGCGTGAGTTTCAATGGGTCGGTAAACTGCGCAAATGCGCGGGCACCGATTGAAGGGGAAGCACTCCAGGGAGCTATAATGAGCGCATGTTCCACCATTGCACATGGCGTGACCGAAACTCTAGCCTGCCAGAGGACGGAACCAGAGGAGATCGCATGCACCCAATAATTCAAAACTCTGCCGTCTCCTTCTGTTTTTGGCTAAGCTTGGATACTTCTAACACCCCTATAAAAGGTTTTAAAGCTGAAGCTGGAGAAAGAAAATACTATGAAAATTGATCCTGATATCCGCACCAGAATTGAGAAAATAGTTAGTTCGGACCACGTCGTTTTGTTTATGAAAGGGCGTAGAGGAGCACCCCAGTGCGGCTTCTCCGCCACAACTACCCAGTTACTAGACCAGCTCGTTCCGGACTACTCCACAGTAGATGTCCTCCAAGATCCCGAGATTCGGAATGGAATAAAAGAATTCTCTTCCTGGCCCACAATCCCACAATTATATGTAGGTGGTGAGTTTATCGGCGGCTGTGACATCATTTCTGAAATGTTTGGAACAGGAGAACTAGAGGAAGCCTTGGGTATTCCAAAAGCCGCAAACACGGCACCCGACCTTACTATCACTGACACCGCTGCGAAGGCTCTCCAAGAAATTTCTGGCCCTTCGGCAGGCCGCGAACTGCACTTATCGATCGATGCAAGACTTCAAAATAACCTCTATTTCGGCCCAATTGAAGAGAGGGAGCTATCGACAGTGACGAACGGAATCCAGATCTATATGTCCGCTCAGACAGCGGTTCGCGCAGATGGCTTAACTATCGATGCAGAGAGTACCTCAAGCGGACCAGCTTTTAGAATTGAAAACCCAAACCTCCCAAAAGTTAAGGATATCACGGCGCAGAAAGTCAAAGAAATGCTGGATTCCGGAGAGAACTTTGGTCTTTACGATGTTCGAACACCTGAAGAAATACAAATCGCTCGGATTAGTGGTGCCATTGCACTAGACGAAGATATCCGTAACAAACTTGAAAAGAGCGACAAGAAGGGAACAATAGTCTTTTTCTGTCATCACGGAGGCCGCAGTCAAAGCGTTGCGGAACACTTCGCTGCTCTAGGTTACGAAAACGTATTTAATTTGATCGGTGGAATCGACAGTTGGGCCCAAGACGTAGATCAAAGCGTCAGGCGGTATTAAAAACATGCCTTTGCAAATTTTAAGCGAGCTTCCACCCGAACCCGAAGAAATGAAGGTTCTAATTAAACGCCGAATTGAAGAAAATATTTTAAATTCTGACGTGAACGTCTCTGCGGGTGGTCCCGGTCATTTTGAAATCACGGTTGAATCCACTGAATTCGAAGGCCTCTCTCGAGTAAAACAACAGCAACTTGTGTATTCTGCGATTTCAAATCTTATGTCAGGTGAGAACCCTCCTGTACATGCAGTTGACCGCATGGTTACTAAGATTCCATCGAACTCAGATGGGTAATCTGATCACATATCAATCTTGGGAATCTTAGCTGTATGCCCAACGGCCTCCCTCAGCTCAAAATTGGAAATATAGAGATCAATCCCCCGGTGGTACTTGCGCCAATGGCAGGAGTTACAAATCCTCCTTTCCGGAAACTATGCAGGCGCTTCGGAGCGGGTCTTTATGTAAGTGAGATGATTACCGCGCGCGCCTTAGTAGAAAAGAACCCGAAAACTCTTCATCTAGCCACATTCGATCCCGAGGAACAGCCTCGAAGTATACAGCTCTACGGCGTGGACCCTGATTATATTGAACGAGCTGTAACATACCTAGTTTCCGAAAATCGCGTGGATCACATCGATTTAAATTTTGGGTGTCCAGTGCGCAAAGTAACGCGAAAGGGAGGGGGAGCCGCAATTCCAGCAAAACCAAATCTCTTACGCGCAATCCTCCGAGCTGCAATTTCTAGCTCAGGAGGGATACCGGTAACTATGAAGTTTAGGATCGGTATCGATGAAAATATCACTACCTACTTGGATGCTGGACGTATAGGTGAGGATGAGGGCTGTGCAGCAGTAGCACTGCACGCCAGGACCGCTGCACAACTTTACGATGGGGAAGCACAGTGGTCGGCAATCGCTAAACTGAAAAAGACTGTTACTAGTATTCCTGTTCTTGGTAACGGTGACATCTGGGAAGCCAAAGATGCCTTGCGCATGATGCATGAAACGAAATGTGACGGAGTAGTTGTCGGTAGAGGTTGTCTTGGACGCCCATGGCTATTCAAAGAGTTATCTCAAATATTTAAGGGACAAGAAATCGACGAGCCCCCAACATTTGGTGAAGTCGCTGCGATCATGACCGAGCATGCCGAGCTTTTAGTAAGTTGGCAAGGCGAACGATCGGGCATCCGATCGTTTAGAAAGCACGCTACATGGTACACGAAGGGATTCTCCGGAAGTAGTTCCTTACGCGAGCGTCTTTGCCAGGTCGAAACTATTTCAGAGTTGAAAACCACTCTATCAAAAATTGATCCCCACGAACCATTCCCTCGAACAGCATTAAGAGTACCCCGTGGTAAAAGAGGAGGAAAACAGAAAGTCGCCTTGCCTCTCAATTTTCTCGAAAACCGATTTGACGCTTCCCCTTCGCAACTGGAGTCTCTAGACATCAGTTCTGGTGGCTAGCGAAGTCGTAGTAGCCAATCATGCGCAACTTTCTTGGGTGTGCGCGATTTTAAATCCACTTCCAAATTTGCTGCGCGCATTGAAGATGCAGTTAGTCGGCCGGACAAATCAGACAAATCCTTCAAAAGATTCGGTTCTCTTTTAATTACTCCAGGACTCGCCAAAAGAACTGCATCGTAGGGAGGAATCGCACTTTTATCATCATTGAGAATAATCAGGTCGTAAGCATCGATTCTTGCATCAGTAGAAAAAGCGCTAACTACATCGACATCGCGAAGCTGTACCGCTTGATACATAAGTCCAGGATCCATGCTCCGTCGCTCTCTAAACTTCAAGCCATACACTGAAACGAGAGACTTCCATTCAGTTCTTGAGAAAAATTCAATATCGGCCCCGATGATCAGCATCGGAGAAAATAATGACAAGTCAGAGATATTTTTAATTTTTAGCTCTTTAGATTTGTCACTTCGCATCGCTAACGCATACGAGTTTTCGAAACCCAGAGAGGACACAAGGTGAACTCCATGCTGTTTAAGTAAATAGTTGCGGACCTCTTGAAAAACTTTGTCACGACCAGGAGAATCTTCTCGACCCATAATCGTTGCCCATATAGTTCCAGTATAATCTACATAAAGGTCAATTTGATCTTCCTTCAAGGCATCAAAAGCTACTGTTGAACCTAAGGACGAAACTTGCACGACGTTTCTTCCTGTATCTGCTTCTATCCACTGTTCCACTAATTCTCCAAGAATATACTGTTCCGTAAAAGCTTTTGTTCCAACGCGTATAGGTTGC
>DKAI01000027.1 GCA_002450755.1 Deltaproteobacteria bacterium UBA6930 | reverse complement strand
AAAGGGGTGCAGCTTCTTCTGGACGCAATCGTGAAACTTCTTCCCTCCCCAATCGATGTGCCACCAATAGAAGCTAAGGCTGTCAAAAACGACAAGATGATTCTTCGTAAGCCGGATGACAGGGAACCATTTTCTGCTCTCGCATTTAAGCTTATGAGCGACAAACATGTAGGCCACCTTACGTATGTGCGAGTTTATTCGGGCTCGATAGAAACAGGCAATCAACTGCTTAATTCTGCCAAGGGCAGAAAAGAACGACTCGGACGGATTTTGCAGATGCACGCGAACAAACGTCGCGAAATAGATGCGCTCTATGCGGGTGATATCGCAGCAGTAGTCGGGTTGAAGCACGTGACGACTGGAGACACACTTTGTGATCCGCAGAACCCCGTGATTCTCGAAAATATCGACTTCCCGGCCCCTGTCATCTCAATAGCTGTCGAACCCAAAACGAAGGCAGATATGGACCGCCTAGGACAGGCACTTGCGCGGCTTGCGATGGAGGATCCAACGTTCCAAGTAAGTACGGATCCCGAGACGGGTCAGACAATCGTTTCAGGCATGGGTGAACTTCATCTAGAAATTATTTCTGACCGCTTAGTTCGAGAATTCGACGTTCAGGCGAATGTAGGGAAGCCTCAAGTAGCATATAAAGAAACCATCACTCGTGCAGCCAAGGCTGAAGGTCGATACATAAAACAAACAGGAGGCTCGGGTGATTATGGTGTCGTGACTATTGAAGTCGAACCTGCCTCTCCTGGCGAGGGCTTTGTCTTCGAAGACCACGTTCGAGGCGGCGCTATTCCTCGTGAGTTTATTTCCGCAGTGGAACAAGGGATAAAAGAAGCCCTCGATAGTGGCGAGCTTGCTGGTTTTCCTGTGGTCGACGTTCGGGTGAAGCTCCTAGATGGCCAATCTCATGACACGGATTCGTCGGAGCGTTCTTTCAAGATTGCTGGATCCATGGCTATGAAGGAAGGTCTTCGCCAAGCTCGTTCGGTTGTTTTGCAACCAATCATGGCCGTTGAGGTAGTGACTCCTGAAGATTTCGTAGGCCCGGTGCAGGGCGACCTGAGCAGCCGAAAGGGGAAGGTGACAGGATTGGAAATGCGCGCAGGAGCGCAAGTCCTGAGAGCCGACGTTCCTTTGGCGGCAATGTTCGGTTATGTGAACTCACTGAGATCGATGAGTCAGGGTCGTGCCAATTACACCATGCAATTTTCAAATTATGCACAGGTTTCAGCCGATGAGGCACAGAACCTTTATCGAAGTTACTAACTAAGGATTTGTTGTGGCAGATATTAACTCACCCAAAATTCGTATCCGTATGAAAGCTTACGACTACAAGCTTCTGGATCAAAGCGTCGGCGAAATAGTCGATACAGCCATGCGGACAGGCGCGAGAGTAGTCGGTCCCATTCCTCTGCCTACCGCAATAAATAAGTACACTGTTCTTCGGGGGCCGCATATTGATAAGAAGTCTCGAGAACAATTTGAGGTTAGGACTCACAAACGATTAATAGATATTTTAGATCCGACACCGCAGACAGTGGACGCTCTTATGAAGCTCGAGCTCGCTGCTGGTGTTGATGTGGAAATCAAGTTGTAATGCCTACGATTGAAGTTCTTAGCGATTCAAAGAATTCATCAGGAAACGTGGATCTGGCTTCATCTGTGTTTGAGGCTCCCGTGAAGATGCACTTGTTGCATGCAGAAGTACGCAGGCAGCTAGCAAGTCGAAGGGCGGGGACTGCGTCAACGAAAAATCGGCACGCAGTGTCCGGAGGCGGCGCAAAGCCTTACAAGCAAAAAGGTACAGGCCGAGCTCGCCAGGGCACGATCCGTGCCCCGCAATACAAGGGAGGGGGGGCAGTCTTTGGGCCGGTTCCCCGCAAGTATGATCACAAGCTCACTAAGAAAATGAAGAAGGGGGCACTTCGAAGTGCCTTGTCCTACCGAATGTCGAGCTCGGATTTAATCGTAGTCGAAGATTTTGTATTTACCGAATTTAAAACGCGAGTACTTCTTAACCGACTGAAAGATTTAGGCTGTGGAGAGTCAGTTCTAATTGTCACCTCAGAAGAGGCCCCGTACTTGGTCGGGTCTGCTCGGAATCTTCCTTACGTCGATGTAATCCTTGAAGAAGGCCTTAATGTTCATGCGATTTTGGGTCATGAAAAACTTGTTTTTACAAGAGCTGCAGTTGAGTCCACTAATTCTCGACTAGGAACTGAGGATGGTGTCAAATGAAGATTCACGAAGTTATTCGTAAGCCTCTAGTTACTGAGAAGAGCACAATTGCCAGAGAAGAAGAGAATGTGATTACATTTTCTGTAGACCCTCGTGCAACAAAATACGACATTAAGGGAGCTGTTGAGACGCTTTTCAACGTAGACGTTATCACGGTAAGGACGATGCGGATGCCCAGAAAGAAGAGGCGTTTGGGGCGCTTTTTTGGCTATCGGGCGGAATGGAAGAAGGCGATTGTTACTCTCTCTGAGGGACAGACAATCGAATTTTACGAGGGAGTGTAGACGCGTGGCGATTCGCATATACAAACCAACAACGCCCGGGAGACGCAAGATGAGCGTCTCCGAGTTCAGTGAAATTACGACAGGGAAGCCAGAGCGTTCGCTTACCAAAGGGCGGGTGTCGAAGACAGGCGGTCGAAACAATCGTGGCCGAGTTACGATTTGGCAGCGAGGTGGAGGACATAAACGACGGTACCGAAAAATTGATTTTCGACGGGAGAAGGCAGGAATTTCCGCCAGAGTGTCCTCTGTAGAATATGACCCAAATCGGTCAGCTAATATCGCTCTCCTTAACTATTCCGATGGAGAAAAACGGTACATACTTGCACCGCATGGTCTTTTAGTTGGTGACGAAGTGATGTCTGGGGCAAATGCGGAAATTCGGCCGGGTAACTGTTTGCCTCTTTCAAGTATTCCATTGGGTACCGTGGTTCACGCGGTTGAGATGAAGGAAGGTAAGGGAGCTCAGTTGGTGCGAGCTGCGGGCGGTGCAGCCCAGTTGATGGCCCGCGATGGGCAATACGCCACACTCAGAATGCCGAGCGGTGAAAATCGATTAATACACGTACGTTGTAG
>DKAI01000179.1 GCA_002450755.1 Deltaproteobacteria bacterium UBA6930 | reverse complement strand
ATTGCTATTGCTTTTGGTAAAGCTGGAGCGAAGGTTGCCTGTGTAGCCACTTCGAAAGACAACGCCAAACGAACGACTGAAGAAATCCGAGACCTTGGGGGTACTGCCAAGGAATTTGGTTGCCGCGTTGAAAAAGAAGCGCAAGTCAAAATTCTTTTTGGAGATGTCCAAAACGAATTGGGACCCGCCGATGTTCTAATTAACAACGCAGGTATTTCAAAACCAACTTTTACCCTAGACATGACGGAAAACAGCTGGAATGAGCACATGGACATCAACTGCAAATCCATTTTTTTGTGTTCGAAAGAAGCTGCTAAACAAATGAAAAAGAACGGAGGCGGCTCCATCGTAAATATTGGATCGATACTTGGCAAAAACGCGTTCCCCGCAACTCTAGGATATTGCGCAAGCAAGGCCGCCACTGACCAAATGACTCGGGTTCTCGCCATTGAATGGGCGCGGTACGGAATCAGGGTGAACTGTGTGGCTCCGGGTTATGTCAAAACAGATTTGATTGAAGGACTAGAGTCTGAGGGCAAGCTATCAATTGCTGACCTAGAACGCAGAACACCACAAAGAAGACTTGGGACAGGGGAGGAAATCTCTAGCGCTGTATTATACGTCGCTAGCAATCAAGCAAGTTTTATGACAGGCGAAATTATGGTTGTCGACGGCGGTTGGAGTGCTTTTGGTTATTACGAACCACGCGGAAGTTAAAGAAAACTTTTAACTACGATCCTGTCACCTTTTAGTGCAAACTATAGACTTAACTAACGAACTGCAGTGAGGACATATTATGGGTACTAGAGAGATCACCCCTAAAGAAATGGACGAGAGAATTAGTCGTTATTCAAAACTCCAGCCTTTAAAGATCCAACAAGAAGCCCAGGCACCTCTCGAAGTATTGGATATGATTTACTCCAGAGAACTCCTCCCAGTCATCGGATTAGAAGAAGGAGAATCAGCGCTGACAGACGCCCCTCCAATTCGCGGTGCAGCCGGCATGACAATGACGCTTGCGCGGTGCCCATCAGGCACAGGACCAGGCTTGCATTCCCATCAGGATACTTACGAAACTTTCACTGTGTTGTCGGGGAAATTCGAATTCGTGTGGGGCGACTCGGGGGAGCATTCAGTCCTTCTCGATACTTTCGATACTATTTCCGTTCCTCCTCGCTGCTGTCGCGCTTTTAAAAATATTTCGAAAGAAGACGGGCTACTCCAAGTCCTGATAACGGGTGGAGTTCACGATATGAACGATATAAATTTCCATCCAGATATAGGTCGAGCTGTCTCTCAGGGTTCGCCAGAATTTAAAACACAATTGGATAAAAGAGGGATGCAATTCACGGCCGTTCCGGAGTAATTCTCAGTTACTCTGAAACTAACGCCCCCCGCTGATGTCGTAAATTACCGTTGTGACGTAGGAAGCCTCTTCGCCACACATCCAGACGACGAGGTTTGCCACCTCCTCCGGCTCACAAATTCTCCCCAAAACCGTAGACTTTTCCGCGAGCTCTAGCGCAGTATCGATACCTATAGAGCGTTCAAAAATTTCAGTTCTAGTCAAACCAGGCCGAACGCAAGCTACGCGGATCCCCTCTGGCCCAACCTCTCGGGAGAGACCCAAAGTAAAGGAATCCATTGCTCCTTTGCTCGCGGCATAAGGCACATCCCCCGGAAGTCCGCCATAACGAGCGGAAATCGAGCCAATATTAATGATTGCACCACCCGACCCTCCGGAATTGGTCGACATCCTTTTGATAGCTTCCCTGGAACTTACGAAAACGCTGAAAATATTAACATCAAACACCTGGCGAATACGATCTAAGTCCGACTCCACAATACTTGTCTCATAATCCACCGCAGCATTGTTGACGAGGGCTGTGACGGGACCTAGCTCCTTATCTGTTTGTCGAAACAGTTCAAGCACATCTGCTTCATTGCCGACATCTGCCTGCACAGCAATGCCTCTCTGCCCATGTTTCTCAATTTCCCGTACCGTCTCTTCTGCACGATCCTTCGCTCGGACGTAGTTAACTGCTACATCAAATCCAGCCTTTGCGGCTTTGATCGCAATTGCTGCACCAATCCCTCGGCTACCTCCTGTGACGATCATTACTTTCGACATTTAAAAAGCTCCAATAAAAAGTTTTCAGCCTTCTTCATCCATAATCTCATCCAATGTTTCTCGGATTGCACCCACGACCTGATCAATTTCGTTGCGCTCGATGATATACGGCGGGCACACGGCAATACCTGACACTCCCGCCGCCCTCGCAATCACTCCTTTGGTAATAAGTCGACGATAAATTCGCAAAGGAAGCTTTCTCGAGGGATCAAAAGCTTCCCTTGTTTCCTTGTCTTTAACCACGTCAATTGCACCAAGCATTCCTAGCCCCCTGACTTCGCCAACGTGGGGGTGATTTTCAAACTCTGTCCGGAGCTTCTCTTGAAGATAGACTCCAGTTTCCGCCGCCCTATCGAAGAGCGATTCATTCTCCATGATATCTAGATTCGCATTAGCAGCAGCCGCACTTATTGGATGACCGCTATAGGTCTGTCCGTGATTAAATTGAGGAACATCATCTCCAGCCTCTTCTATCACCGACCATATCTTCTCCGTGATCAGACAGGCCGATAACGGCGCATAGGCGCTCGTAAGACCCTTTGCAAGTGTTACAAGATCCGGTTCGATTCCTAGGGCTTGACTACCCCAAGGCCTGCCTAGGCGACCGAAACCGCAAATGACTTCATCAGCGATGAACAACACATCGTACTTTCGCAAAACCTCTTGCATGGCAGGGTAGTAGTCCTCCGGTGGAACAATTACACCCCCGGCACCCATAACCGGTTCGGCAATAAATGCTCCTATCGTCTCTGGACCTTCTCTTTCAATAGTTTCCTCAAGCTCATTGACCAACTTGTTAACAAAATCGGACTCTGACATGCCCGGATCGCTCTCTCTGTAAAAATGCGGAAGTCCTACATGAAGGAATCCCGGTAGAGGCATGTTCATTTTGGCATGTATTGTGGGAATGCCAGTTAGATTAGACGCTCCCAAAGTAATTCCGTGGTATGCCATGTTTCGACTGATTATTTTGGTTTTCTTGGGCTTACCGCGAAGATTGTTGTAAAGCCAAACCAATTTAATTTGAGTGTCATTAGCGTCTGAGCCCGAGAGGCCAAAGAAGACCTTCGAGATCGGCCAGGGAGTCATCTTTTTTAGGCGATCAGCCAGCCTAATCGATGGCTCGTTCGCCATAGCGAAAAAAGTATGATAGAAGGCCATTTGCCTCGCCTGATCCGCTATTGCCTCAGCAATTTCCTGGCGGCCATAGCCAACGTCGACGCACCAAAGACCCGCCAGCGCGTCAATGTATTCTCGCCCATGAATATCAGTGAGCCGTACTCCATGAGCGCCCTTCATAATTACTGCGCCATGCTCTGCATGGTCCTCAAAGTTAGTGTATGGATGCAGCAAGGAATCGAGATCCATTTCGCGAAGATCTTCGGACATACTCTTCTCCTCTAAGTTATTTGCCACTGTCTAAGGCAATATTAATCAAAGAACTTCCGTCGGGTTGCACAACGAGTTCGTCGTCGGGATTTATCACAATAGTTGTCGTTGCAAATTCGATAATGGCAGGACCAATAATGCGATCATTTTCTATCAAATCGTCACCCTTGTAGATTGCTGTCTCTACCTCCTCGTTAACACCTGCCATGTAGCTAACTCTACTGCCGGTCGGCTTTGCACCGCTGGAACCTGTCGTTAGTCGGCCTTCTGGAGCGGGGCGGCTCCCTGAGGCTGCTATACGCCAGTGAAGACACTCGATGGGTTGATCACGCATGGAATACGTAAATCTTTTCTCGTGCTCATCGTGAAAGTTTTGCTCTAATTGACGTAACAATGCTTCGTCAATGGGGCCCTCTGGCAAGGTAACCGTCAAGTTGTGGACTTGTCCTGGATACCTTCCTTCTATATGTCTGGTGAATCTGATCTCGTCAGGTTTAAAACCGTCAGATTCCAAATGGCTTTTCCCTTCTGCAATCAGTTCGTCGAAAAGAGTCGACACCTTCTTCGCGACTTCATTTTCATCAGTACGAGTGTGAAACAATCTGACATAGTCATGTTTCACGGGTGTCACTGCCATACCGAAGGCGCAAAGGCCTCCTGCGGATCTCGGGATTAATACTTGGCTAATTTCAAGCATGCGAGCCAACTCCGCCGCATGAAGACCGCCTGCACCACCGCCCGCAACCATGACGTAGTCTCTCGGATCGATACCACGTTCGATCGATACGGCTCTAATGGCAGAAGCCATATTTGAATTTACGATCGTAATAATCCCGGCAGCGGCTTCTCGAATACTTAAGCCCAACGGCTTTGCAATAGTCTCCTCTATTGCACGATTCGCTAAATCGATTTCTAACGACCGTCTGCCGCCCAAAAACGCGCCCGCTGCCATCCGACCCACAGCGAGATTGGCATCCGTAACTGCAGGCTCGCGTCCTCCTCGGCCATAACAAGCGGGGCCTGGTTGCGAACCTGCGCTTTGTGGTCCAACTCGTAACGAGTTTCCGCTATCAATCCAGGCAATTGATCCTCCACCTGCACCAACAGACAAAACCTCTACTCCGTTTACTCCTATGGGCTGGTTTGCAACCTGTATGTCGGTTGACATAACCGGCTCGCCGTCACGCAACATGCAGACGTCGAAACTTGTTCCGCCCATGTCGACGATGATCAAACGATCGGGAGCTTTCGTATTTGCCGCATAGTGAGCTCCTGCTGCCGGCCCCGCGGCAGGTCCCGAGGCAACGGCATTAACAGGCCGAGCGAGAAGATCGGGAACTGATGCGCAACCACCGTTAACTTGCATAATTTGAGGAGGATGCGGCAAGCCTCCCGCCAGCATCTCCTTCTCAAAGGCTCTGAGGTAGTCGCCAATGATAGGTGCAATATAGGCCGAAAGTACTGTAGAAGAAGTTCGCTCCCATTCGCGGATTTCAGGGAGAATGTCGCACGAGCACAGTACGTCCGCCTCGGGAAGGATTTCTTTTACTATTTCAGCAGTTCTTCTCTCGTGGCTGGAGTCTATGATCGACCACAAGTAGGCAATCGCTACGCCTTTAACGCCATGGGCTCCAAAATATCGAGCCGCTTCTCTCACGGCGTCCTCATCAAGAGGAAGAACTTCAGTACCATCTGCTCCAAAGCGCTCTGGAATTCCTAACCGTAAGTACCGGGGCACAAAATCTTCCGGCTTCTGGAGGTGAATATTAAAGCGCTCGGGCTTACCTCCACGCCCCAGGTAGGTGATGTCTCTGAATCCCTTGGTGGCCATCAAGCCAATTACAGGACCGTTTCGTTGTATCAACGCATTGGTTGCCATCGTCTGACCATGGACTAGAAACTCCGTCTCTTGGAGCAAATCAGAAACACTGATTCCAGACTCTTCAGATATTCCTGACAACCCTCGAGTTATCGCAAGTAGCGGTTCATCCGGAGTAGAGTCCTCCTTGTATACGTGAAACTCGCCATCTTCCTTAAGAAGAACTAAATCAGTAAAAGTTCCGCCAATGTCTATGCCTACTCGATGTCCCATATTGAGCCTCCTAAGAATTTCCAGCGAAGTCACGCGCCGTTGGCGCTTCTAAGTAGCGATCCTGTGGTCGCATCTTGTTTGCCGTCCACTTACCTGCAGCAGGAGTCGTCGGCTCAATCATGGGACGAGGGGTTTTCCGAAGTTCGGCCCTACGCGCTTCTGTGGCTTCCTGATCGATGGTTTTCTCAAGATCATCTTTAACCACAACTCCGAAGACATCTCGGGCCGTCTCGTTACTAATCCATTCGTCACGGAGGTCACGCCTCACCTGCTCCGCGTCTCGATCTAAGGGGTTTCCCCAGCCTCCTCCGCCAGAGGACACGCCGCTCCACACCTCGCCATCCTTTACCGGTACTTGGCCTGCTGAGGAGGTAAACGTTCGGCTTCCATCAACGTGTTCGATGTAAATCCCTCCGCCAGGACTCATCGTTCCACCGTTCACACCGTGTGGCGGATTCTTTAGTCCCTCCCCAAAGCCGTGCCATTCCATCCCACCCGCTATGGGCCTATAGCTCGTTCTGAGTCCGGGGCCACCGATCCACTTCCCACAGCCCATGGCATCCGTTTCGATCTCGTTCTCTTCAACTCGAATGGGATAAAGGAGTTCAATCTCTTCAATCGCCGCTGCGGTCAACCCTCCCATGCCTGCAATCGTGCAAAACACTGGCCAGCCATCTGCATCTTTCGCAGCGCCGGACCCGCCTCCACTGTTAAAAAGCATACACCCCCACTCTTCATCCGTACGCGAGTCCACTCCGTTGAAATTTGGAATGTGCGAGGTATGTGCGCCCCCCGCAGGCACAAGGTCTGGAATCGCA
>DKAI01000059.1 GCA_002450755.1 Deltaproteobacteria bacterium UBA6930 | reverse complement strand
ATCTATCACTGTATTAAATTTGATTATTGCCGTATTGGTCGATGTAGTCTCTAGCCAAAAAAAGAATTAAAAAACAGCCAGTAACCGAGTACTTAATGTAATCATGGAAAAATATAGACTTATAGGTGTTGAATTATCTCCTTACACCGTAAAACTAAGGGCGATTCTGCGCTATCGGCATATTCCCCACGTATGGTTGTGCAGATTTCCCCAATTCTTTGAAGAGACTAGAACCCTTAACCCTGGATTAATGCCGGTTTTGCAATATCCCGATGGTGCTTATCGAGTGGATAGCACCTTCATCGCACAGGATTTAGAAGACATTTTTTCAAACGCTAGAAGCATTTTCCCGACTGATCCAGCTTTAGCCTTTCTAGCGCACTTGATTGAAGATATGGCAGATGAATGGTTGTGCAAAATGGTTTTTCACTATCGATTCTCCTACGATATTGATCGCCTTTATGGGCCACGCTGGGTAATGGACGACACTCTTGTTGCATCGAGCGCTGATGAGCTCGACAGACACTACTCAATCTTTCTAGAACGCCAAACCAACCGGATGCAATTATTTGGCTGCCTACCGGAACACACCGATTTATTAGAAACAGGGTATCGAGATGTTCTTGAAAGTCTCGAGGACTTCGTAAGCAATGAGAAATTTCTATTTGGTACGCGACCGTCTATCGCCGACTTTTCCCTATACGGACAGCTTGTAACGCTCATGCATGATCTTTCGCCAGGAGCTGTAATGCGAAGAATTGCTCCCCGAACAATATCTTGGCTAATGAGGCTAGCTGACACTTCTGGCGTTGATGGCACCTGGCTCGACCACGACCAACCTTCGGAGACTCTGAAAAAGTTATTGACAATGGCGGGAAGAATCTATCTTCCTTATCTCAAAGCAAACGCGAATGCTTTCACAAATAACGAAAATAGTTTCACAACACACCTAGACGGACATCGATACACTCAACCGGTCTTCAAATATCATGTTAAATGTCTCAATACTTTAATCCGGAAGTTCAACACACTTAAGGCATCCGATAAAAAACGCTTAGACTTATTACTCGAAGGCACAAACTGTTTTTCTCAATTGGTGGGAATGCAAGCCAACTAGATACCCAATACTCTTGATTAAAGTCCAATTAAAACTTCGAACTTAACATTCAGGGAGATTTCAAATGACAACCAAGCCACACGAGAACGATTCGGTTGCACCCATTTCTTTTGAGGATGCTGCAGATCGGATACTGAGTGAAGTCAACGAATGGCACCGGATCATGGCACTCGAAAGTGAGACAACTATGCAGGTTTTCATCGATATAAAGTCTCCTCACGCGTACTTATGCATTCGTCCGACCTTAGAGGTCGCGCGCGACTATAAAGTCCAAATCGACTTTCTTCCTTACACCCTAAGCTACGAGACTCTTGGCGTGTCATCGAATGTCGAGTCAGACATGCAACGTCGCCCGCCCTCAGAAGCCGCAGACCGCAAGGCGCGGATGTACTACGCCGCGGCTCGACAGTATGCTGCACTTCAAAAACTTCCGTTTCGAAGCCCCAACCGATTACTAAACTCAGACCTCGCGCATCGCGCATTTCTTTTCGCAAAAGCTCAACGTTTAGAAATTCCATTTTTGATGTCTATCTACATCAATGGATGGGGTAGTGGATGGAGAAGTTACGACCTCGAATCCCCAGAACTACTGAGAAAAACCTTAAAAGAGGTAGGAGCGTCCATTACGGGATTTGAGGATTTTATTGCCCCAAACAGTACAGGGGCGATCCAACTCGAACAATGGATGAAGACAGCGGAAAAGTCAGGCATTACTGGCGTTCCTCATTATGTTTTTCACGATTCCGAGCGTGATCGCTCACTCGGGCTTTTTGGGAGAGAACATTTGAGTCTGATCCGAGGGAAATTTTCGTCCCAAGGATTGGCTCGACATAAGGATGTAGAACCGGAGTTTTCCCACGCTTGGCGTGGGCCCGACTATGAACCATAAGTCCACACTGGAGATCATTCTTTAAAAATCGAAGAAATTAGTGTTAACGTCTCTCACAATCTTTCCAGTGAAGAGAGTGTTACCCCTCAATCTTATTCGCTTAAATATAAACAGTTCTTAATACCCATATTGAAAGTTGATAACAATGAATCACTCTATACTTCCAAATATTCTCATTGAAGCAGAAGACTTTTCACAATACGGTGGATGGGTCCTAGATTCACAATTTGAGACTGTCATGGGTTCCCCCTACCTCCTAGCACATGGCTTGGGCCGACCTGTGGACGATGCTTATACCCAAATCCACATCGATGTTTCTGGTGAATATGAGCTCTATGTCCGCACAAAAGACTGGGTTCCAGGTCACTCCCCGGGCCGCTTCCAATTACTTGTTAATAATGTTCCGTTTGCGCAAGAATTCGGCGCAAACGGCAAAGATTGGAACTGGGAAGCAGGTGGAAAAATCTACTTACCCCAAGGCGATGTGATGCTGGCATTACATGACCTAACCGGATTTGAGGGAAGATGCGATGCGGTTTACCTCAGCGGTGACGCCGTCGCCCCTCCTAACGAAGTTAATTCGGAAAGTCGGGCCTGGCGAAAGAGTCGAAGAGGCCTACCAATAGAACCTCAAGAGCAAGGCGACTACGAGATAGTTGTCGTTGGTGGAGGAATTTCTGGCTGTGCGTCAGCTTTGGCAGCCGCGCGGTATGGACACAAAGTTGCGCTTATTCATGATCGTCCAGTATTAGGAGGAAACGCCAGTACGGAAATTGGCCTGATGCCTAGAGGGACACAAGGCGCTGTACTCAGAGAGTTATCGGAACGCAAAGAGAATGGCGACTTGAAAGCCTACGACTTATTAATGGCTGAAGGCGTCACTATGTTCTTGGAGAATCGAGTAGTTAGTGCAGAGAAGAAAGAAAATAAGATCATCTCAGTTGACACTGTCTCTTCTCGCGGCGGCCAGGAATACCGAATTAGTGGATCTATTTTTATCGATACTTCCGGAGTCGCGATATTAGGCACACTATCCGGAGCTAAAACCATGTTTGGCCGCGAGTCTAAGGCGGAGTTCAACGAATCCTATGCACCCGAAGAAGCTGATCATATGCACCATGGGAACACCTTGTTCTTCCGCACACGAATGGCTGACGAGCCTAGCGATTTCCCCGAAGTTCCCTGGGCGACTGAGGTATCTAAGGACTACGCAAACCTTAGCGGTCAACTTATCAAACCAGGAGTAGAAAACGGGCCTGGACCTCGGGCCGGCGAGAACCCAGACATGCCGGAGTTTCGGTTTGGCCGCAAAAACAGTGTATTTCCAGCAACGCATTTTTGGGAATACGGACAATGGCTTGATCCCTACACGAGCGGCGAACTTGTCCGCGATTATCTGATGCGAGCTCTCTATGGTACTTTTTCAAATGTAAAGAAGATGGAAAAAGAAGTCTATGCAAACTTAGAGTTTGAGTGGATGGCTTTCGTAGCGGCACAGGGTGAATATCGAAGGTATTGCGGAGATTACATTTTAACTGAAAACGATATTACCGAACACTCCCATTTTGACGATGCACTCATTGGTAATGATGGGTCATTCTGCATCCATTGCGCTTGGGAAGAAGGAGAGGGGAAATATGATTTTCGTTTGAAAGACTGGATCTTCGACAACCGAGATAAGCAATCGTACATCATTCCTTTCCGGTGCCTCTATTCGTGCAACATTGACAACCTAATGATGGCAGGAAAACACATAAGTGTTAGTCACGTCGCTTCTTCGGCTACCAAACTCATGGGAAATGGAGCCCAACACGGTGTTGCGGTCGCTGCCGCAGCTCACCTATGCCTGCTTCTAAAGACATCCCCAAGAGATCTGTATCTCGAGCATTTAGAAGAGCTCAAAAGCCTCGTCAAAAACGAAACCAATTGCGATCACGATCTTGAACACAATCCTCCCAAACCTAAATTTATACCCGTACCGAGCTAGCAACGGTCGTTAGAAAACAACGGTGACTGCTGACGCCCGGCGCAACCCAAGGTCAACGATGGCTACTTCAATCGTGGGCAGGATTCCGAAAAGTCCGGCTAATCACTTTAATCACAGCAGCGAAATCTTCTTTACCCAGGCCTTCAACATTAGCGCGCTCAATCAATGCGCCGAAAAATTCCAGCACCTCGGCATTGGCGCCGCTTTCATGTGCCTGACCGATCAGCTGTTCCATTCCAGCCGCCCAGGTTTCTACCGGATTAACCGGCACATCAAACGATGCATGTTGGACTACGCGTGCCAACTGGGCGGTCCGCGCATCAGCTGCCACTGTCGCCGCAAATGTCTCCGCGTCCAAGCCACCCGCTTGGCACAGCAAAACGCCTTGCAGTGCGCCAATAAAAGTCCCGAGACGCTGGCTGAGATAGGCAAAGTCTAGCAATTTCGCCGTATCAATTTGTGGGCCGGTAAATTTAATGTTGCTTGAGAGACAACGAAGTACAGGTTGGTTTGCGCTCCAAACTGCTTCGTCGCCCGCAATTAGGATCATGCCCTGGTCGGTACCCACTCTATCTGGCGCGCAGAGTAATGCGCCATCGAGATAGCGTGCCTGGCGACTTGCAAAGAAATCCGCAGCCCGACGGGCTTCGTGGGGCTTGCCGGTGCCGAGTTGCACGATGGTCCGTTTGTCCAGATTAGCATCCGCGCTCTCTAGCAAGCGTTCAGAGGTTTCGTAGTTGTTCAGACAGACCACTGTGAGGGGACTGCGTTTAATGCAGTCTCCGGCACTCTCGGCTTTGATCGCCCCAACCTGAAGTAAATCGTCGGCCTTGCTAATGGTTCGATTCCACACGGTGACCTTGTGGCCGGCGCTCAGGAACGTGCGGGCCATAGCCACGCCCATGGGTCCGAGACCGATGACAGAAACCTCACTCATAAACTTGCCTCGCATACTTCAGCCAACTAAAGCCTGGCCTGATCTAGTTCTTTTCGGGCGTCTAATCCTGGATGCCCTTTTCTCTTTCGCGGAGCACCAAGTCACTCTCTACGTCGCGCGTAGTCTTCTCCTAGCCATCCGGATTCGGAGCGTAACACATCACGGGCTTCCCATCGGTCTAACGTTTATTTAGCTTTAGACGTCGAAGCGATAGGTGTCACGGTCACTTACGATTTTTCCGCCTACCGGGTTGGCGAAATGAGTTCCTAGAACAAGCACCGGCTTATCCGCATAACGTTCAAGAAACCGTTTTCTGGTCGCAACTGCCGCTTCACTATCTGCATCAAATGAAGTTGTCCAGTCCGGCCTGCTTATCTGGCAGGGATGATGCATCATGTCGCCAGTTATCACCGCATCTTCGCCTTTAGAGGAGATGCGAATGCAGACATGACCCGGGGTATGACCGGGAGTAGATTCAAACGTGACTTCCTTGCTAACTTTGTGGTCATTTTCGACAAGGTCAGCAAGCCCTGCGTCAAAGATGGGCTTTACTGACTCACCAAACACATCTCCGAACGGATCTTCCTCTAGATTTCTCCAAAACTCGTATTCCTCTTTTACTACCAAATATCGGGCATTGGGAAAGGTTGGAACCCAACTTCCACTAACCTTTCGAGTGTTCCAGCCGACATGATCTACGTGAAGATGAGTACAAATCACTGTATCGATTGAATCGGGATCGTGACCAAGGCTCTTAAGTTCTTCAAGAAAAGGGAGTTGCAGGTTCGACCAGTCCGGCATAAATACGTTTAAGTTTTTGTCGTTGCCGATGCAGGTATCTACAACCATCTTTTGATCAGGTGTCTCGACTATAAGCATTTGGATATTCAGTATGAGATCACCTTCATCAGAAACAAAGTGCGGTTTCAACCATGGTATTTGAGAAAGGTTGTCCGGCGTTGCTTCTGGGAGAACCTCAACTTCCCCTCCAGTAGACCAATAGCTCGTCATTTCAATAAGTTGAGTAATCTTAGTATCGCCAATTTTCCATTGCAGCATGGAATCTCCTACTAACAAAAATATAGCCTCTATTTTTTGCTCGAATTACCGTGAATCACACAAATTTCACAACTTGGTAGTGCAACTCACTCTTCTAAGTCCTGTCCTCCTTAAAACGTGCCCTCCACTCTTCCAGCAAGGCGAAATCATCCACCACAAGACCCGTATAGAGAGAGACCATCTTCTTCGCCGCTTCTTCCATCTCCTCAGAAAACCCTCTAGTAATATTCCCGGGGAAGAGCACCTTAAATCCTAAATTCGATGCTTCGAAAGTTGCTAGAAGATCGCAAGCATCTGTAAAGATCCCCGTAATCACCACAACTTCTTTCTTTAGATTTCTCAACAAGAATTCCAAATCCGTGGGATAGAAGGCACTGAGTCGTTTTTTAGTATTCACATGGAGATCCTGAGGCTCAACCTCCGTAAGCAGCTCCACCCATCGGCTTCCTTCAAGGTTATGTTTCTCGGCGTTCGGTATTTCACCTACGGTCATAGGGAAAATTCGCCTCCAAGCTCCAGGCACACCTCCCACATCATCTGAACCGTCTGCTCGAAGTTGCATTTTTACATGGATAATTGGAATTCCAAGTTCGCGGCACCCACGATGAAACAGATCGGTTGCACCAATCACCTCTCTGCCTCTCGGACCAGGACAGGGACATTCGGGACTATCCTCTAAGTGCCCACGGTGCATATCAATACTTACAACCGCGGCATCGCGATAATCTAAATAATCATCGAAGTCATTTGGTAGTGGTTTTTTGTCTCCATAAAAGTACGCATACATGTCTGTAAGCATCGGAACTCTCCTTATTTTTTATGCGAATAGAGCTTTATCACCTAATCTTTCGAAAAGACAACGTGATTTCGAGAACATTATATTACTTATATCGGAAAATTTCCGTGAATAACATCCCATCGCGATCAGTTATTCCTACCTTTGTTGGCAGAACTCCTCGTTTCCAACTTTTTTACACCCTCAAAGACTCTTTGATTACCTCTCTTTGAAAATGATATGATTTAACAGGAAACCATTACTTGAGCTTTGAGTTTTACAACTTTTAGTCTTTAGTTTTACTGAGACTTTGCTGTCAATCGTCCAGGCAATTCCAAAGGGAGACGAACTATGGGGAAAAAAGTACATTCAGCTAAAACTCTCGAACACTGGCCGTACCAAACGTATAACTGGGGTCGATGGACAAACGGCAAAGGAACACTCAACCTTGCTGACAACACAGCGACGAAGCGTGGTTTTGGCTCTGTAAAAGACCACGAAGTTTTCACGCTTGGCTCTCCTCTTTCTGAGGACTATGTCACGGGAGAAGCCAATTATGACAGTGACTATCACTATGAACTATTACGTGCAGGGCAATACGAATTTGCAGGTGAGACAGAACCAGTCTTTGAAGCTGGTGACCGTTTTTCGATAGCTACTCACGGAATGACAAACACACATATTGACGCTTTCTGCCACGTTGGACATCGCGGTCAATCCTTCAATGGTCATGCTTGCGAGGATGTTGTCACGCTTGCTGAAGGGGTAAAGAAATACACTATCATTGACCTGGGAAGCCTCGTCACGCGTGCTTGGCTAGTCGACGTCCCTGCCCAAAGAGGTTTAGATTTCCTTATTCCTGGAGATCCTGTGGTACCTGAGGATCTAATGCCTTTTTCGAATTTAATCAGTGCGGGAGACGTATTAGTTATTCGGACCGGACGTTTTGCTGCACCTCTAATCAAACCCGACTCACAAGTCGCACAAGACAATCACGGAAACTGGAGTGGACTTCATGTTGATTGTGTTGACCTAATCTCGGATTGGGATATCTCTTCTGTGGCTACTGACGGCCCAGGTGACAACTTTCCATCAACCTACGAAGGATGCTCAGTACCAATCCACATCCTGATGGAAGTTTACCTGGGTTTACCTTTAATTCACCACCTTAGCCTAGAAGCACTGGCCAAAAAGCTGTCCTCACGAGATGACAAATCATTTTTACTTACAGTTGCACCCCTCCAAATAAGTTGCGGTACCGGATCTCCAGTGAGCCCTATAGCGGTAACATAAGCAAATTGTTTCAAGTATTGGTTTAGATTTTGTCGGCCGCCATTTGGCTAGCAATATAGTCCGCTTGTCGAATCGCTAAAGCCACAATCGTAAGTGTCGGATTTGCAGCTCCACTCGTTGTAAATGTACTTCCGTCCGAGATAAATAAATTTTCAACATCGTGACTTTGACCAAATTTGTTCAAAACCCCATGCTCCGGATCGTCTGACATCCGAGCGACCCCCATATTATGACCCGCAGGAAAAGGCGGAACCCTCAAAACCCTTCGCGCACCAACAGCTCGATACATTTTTTCGGCACTCCGATAAGCATGCTCTAGCATTTCCTTGTCATTTGGGTGTTCATCTAAATGAACATGAGGTATAGGCATCCCATTACTATCCACCCGCTCGGGATTTAAAGTGACTCTATTCGTTTTCATCGGCATATCTTCGCCGCAAATCCAAAGCCCTGCGAGATGATCGTAATTTTCCATGATGTCTGCGAATTCTTCGCCCCATCTATACGGCCAAGTAGCCGCAAGCATCGGAAGACCAACCGAGCACGTTTCAAAACGGTAACCACCTACGAATCCTCGGTCAGGTCTGTGACCGATTTCATCCTCGACGAAACCCGCCATCGTTGCGCCACGATGCATGTTTACGGGCTCATCGAATAATGCAAATACGAAACCGGAAGTATGCGTCGTATAGTTTCGACCCAATTCATCTGAGGAATTTGCTAAACCTCCCGGAAAACGAGAAGAGTCGGAATTCAGTAGAAGCCGTGAAGTCTCGACAGCATTGGCCGCGACACAAACCATCCTCGCTTTTTGCCGATGAAGAGAACCTTTTGAATCCGCGTAAACTACGGCATCTACCTTGCCCTGGTCATCGTG
>DKAI01000087.1 GCA_002450755.1 Deltaproteobacteria bacterium UBA6930 | reverse complement strand
TCTAGTAGCTCGACGTAAAAAACGGTTAGAAGAGCTCTCAGCGAATTTGCAAAAACAGTTTTCGATTGAGACAAGGGTTGTTTCAGCAGATTTAACCCGTGATGATGAGGTTCAAAAATTAATTGCCACTGTGAATGATATACAAATTTCAGTTTTAGTGAACAACGCAGGTGTTGGGTACGAAGGTCTTGTTGAAAACCAGGATTCGGAAAGATTAGAGGATCTCGTAAGATTAAATTGTCTAGCTCCTGTTTCCTTGACGGGCAGACTTTTACCTTCTATGAGGAACCTTGATAGAGGAGCAATCATATTCGTAGGTTCAGTTGCCGGCTCTCAGCCTCTCCCAAATCATGCTGTTTACGCCTCGAGTAAATCTTTTAATAATCTTTTTGGTGAAGCGCTCTGGGCCGAGCTTAGATATACAGGAGTCGATGTTTTGTCGGTACTTCCGGGAACGACCGAAACAGATTTTGCAAAAAATGCAAATCAAATCTCACGGTCTGGTTCTTCGCCTGATAAAGTTGTTGAGGAAACTCTTGAGGTGTTGGGATTGCAGCCTGCTCTGACGGTAGGTTGGTTCAACTGGATTCGATCTAACGTAGGTTATAGATTCCTTTCTCGAACTCTTTTAGTATTAGTTGCCGAGTACATAATGAAGCGAAGGTCAAATCAAGACAATTAGAAGTCAATTGTTGCGCGAGAAAGTACATTTGACACTGTTTCAAAAGGCCTATGCAAGGGGACACCGTATCTTTTTAAGATTTCCCGTGCACTCCCAGAATGGAGTTTTCTACCAAGGTAATCTGATATCTGCTTAATCCGCGAATCGTTTTTGCGCATGGCGAAGTGCGCATTCCAACGAAGCGCTTGAGGGGATTTAAAACCGTCCAGTGGCTTCAATCCCAGAGGACCAAGATCTGGTCCCCATACTAATGCAGCCTCGGCCTTTTCCATCCCAATCATCCTGAAGGCATCCTTAGTAGTCAGAGCAGTTACCAAAGGAATTTCAAGCTTTTGTAAAATAAGGTGTGAAAAAGTTTGTAGCTGTACGGCGACCGTCGTAGATCTGAGTTCTTTAAGGGACTGAGGCGTTTTAGGTGGACCCACGAGTTCAAATGCCATGCCGTAGTAGGGTCTAGAGAGGTTTATTCTGCTCCTGAACGGTCCCAGAGCTTCAGACCCTGGGACCGATCCAATAAGATCACAACTTCCCCGTATTAGACGCCCAAGAGGGAGATCGCTGTCTTCAAGCTCCACAATTTTCTTTCGGCTTGGCACCCAGACAATCGAAAGAGGTTGCCCAAGATCTTTCGCAATGCTCTTAGCGAATTCAATGTCAACGCCTGTTTCGGTTTGTCTCGAGGAGCGCGGTTGGTCTTCTTCTAGAGCACAAAGCTTAAGGCTCTCAGCTTGAGAGAATTCCGATATAAACAATGAAAAAATTACAGAGCCGATTAAAAATCGTTTCATTTTCTAATCGATCGTAAAGGCAAAGAAAGCACTGCCCTTTGGTAGCGAAGGCTTCTCGCCCACCAACACCGATACAAGACCTCCCCCACCTGAGCCAATTACGACATAAGTTTTCCCTTTATGTTCGTATGCCATGGGATGGCTTCTAATTCCTGACCCGGTCGAAAATTTCCAGAGTACATTTCCATTCGAGGCATCGATCGCGAGCGCGTGACCTTCAGAATTACCCGTAAAAACTACTCCACCAGCTGTATGTAAAGCACCGGTCATTGCCGGGAACGGTTCTTTGTGCTGCCATAAGATTCCACCGCTAGCTAAGTCAATTGCTGAGAGATGGCCGTAGGCCTTCCCTGCTTCAGCATCTGGAAAGGCGAAGGTTCCTCCAAAGAAAGGGACTCCCTTTATGAAAATAGGACTGCTCTTAACCATTTCGCTGCAGCTTTCTATTACCTGGACAAAAGCTACATTTTTTTGGGGATCAACAGCGCCGGCATATGCAGCCTGGTTTCCGCCACCTAAGCCAGGACAGATTCTTGCCGGCTTTTCGCCGGGCTCCGCAGGAGTGTATTTCGGATTAACAATCGGGCGACCTTGCTTGTCGATTATTGCCCAATTTAAATTGTCGACATACTGGGTCGCTCGGAGAAACTTTCCAGTCGTTCGTTCAATAATATATAGGTAGCCGTTTCGATTAGCTTGAGCGATAACCTTTTTGGTTTCACCACCAATTTCCAGGTCTACAATCCAAAGTTCTGAGTTTCCATCGTAATCCCAAATATCATGCGGAGTGAATTGAAAATACCATTTGAGATTTCCTGTTGCAGGGTCCAGCGCAAGCAGAGAATCAGTCCAAAGGTTATCGCCTTTGCGAAGATCACCGTTCCAGTCCGGGGCAGGGTTTCCCGTGGCGACATAAATCGTGTCAAGCTCAGGATCGTACACTCCCGTTGCCCAACCAGAGCCTCCACCTGTTTCGTAAGAATTACCTGCCCAAGTTTCCGTTTCTTTATCGCCGGCTCCTGGAACCGTATAAGTGCGCCATTTTCTTTCGCCGGTTTTGACATCGTATGCGTCAAAGAAGCCTCTTATTCCAAACTCCGCCCCGCCCATGCCAACTACGGCCATATCGCCAACTATAAGCGGAGCTGAAGTCACGCTAAAGCCGTCAGTGAAAGGTGCAATCTCAGTGTTCCAGAGCACTAAGCCGGTTCTTCGGTCTAGGGCGACGAGGCGAGAATCAAGCGTGCCCATCAAGATTGCATCTCCAGCGATGGAAGCTCCGCGATTCGCGGGGCCGCAGCAGAGCAGCATGTTGTCCGGTTGCGGATGATCATATCGCCAAAGTTGTTCGCCCGTTCCTGGGTCTACAGCAAAGATTCGATTATGCGCAGAAGTTACATACAGGACGCCGTCGTAAAGAATCGGATTTGCCTCGAGTTGACCTGGAACTCCAGTAGGAAAGACCCAAGCGGCCTTCAGGTCTTTTACGGACTCTGGATTCAGAGAAGTGACGGGGCTATGACGCAGACCGGCATAATTTCCGCCAAAGTGTAACCACTCTTCATTGTTACTTGGAGCTTGTTTGAGCATTTCATCGGTGACAGGCCCAAGCTCGCCTCCAACCGGCTGACTGGCTGGCCAGTGACCTGACGTTTGTTCTGGTTCTCCGGTCTCAGCGTTTGCGCTATTGATGATAAACAGGCCGATTAAAGCCGAGATGATTCCAAGCGTAAGTGGGGTAACTGCATTTCGGGCGTTCATGCGTGCTCCTTGAGTTTCTAATCTCCAATCATACCAGGGTTGTGGACGGGATTGTCCTTCCTCAGGGCTCCTGGCTAGTGGATAACAAAAGTTTTTCTAAAACTTCTGCGTTTGCTTCCTCTAGTGGTCGGCAACTTAGGAAAACTTTCCGTTTTCCTGGCTCGCCTTCGTCGTCCGCTAAGGTTTTCCAAACGTCACTTCCCCACCTTTCACCGGCTGCCAAAACTGCTATCTGGTGTTGGGTTGATTTTTCGCCAAAGAGTCCTTCCGAAGCCTGCGCGAGCTCCGGGATAGTCTGAAAAATTTCTTCTTGTTTTAATTTCGGGTCTGGATAGAGCTCTTCGATTTTCCGAGCTATTTCCTCTTCTCTTTGAGCACAAGCAAGCAGTTGATCTCGCTCGGATTTGAATTCTGCGACATTAGCCCATTCTCGATATTTTTCGGCCGCGACATACTCGAGAAGTGCGAGCAAGAGTGGCTTGTATTGCTGTTCTATGCGGTTAAAGAGCGCACCCAGGAGTTCGTCAAAATTGGGCAGTTCGTAATTACGTATGTTGCTCATTGGGAATTCTTTCTCCGGTCTAAGTTATTCCCCAGGCGAATAGATCCACGGCCGTGTCGCTCTGTCTTTTTTCTGAAATGCATCGATTGCGTCCGATTGGCTAAGTGTGGCCTCTATCGGGTCAAGGCCCAATAAAAGAGCATTCTTTCTAAGGCCATTTACATCAAAAGCTATGTGGTTTCCGGCTGGACTTCCAATTTTTTGCTCCTCGAGGTCGATTGTCATCAGTGGGTTTTCCGAAGTTTCTACTTCTCGCACAAGGTCCTCAACTTCTTTCTCGAGCAACTGAATAGGCAACACTCCATTCTGGAAGCAATTGTTGAAAAATATTTCCCCAAAACTTGGTGCAATAACAGAACGGATTCCATAATCAACCAGTGCCCATACTGCCATCTCCCGGGAACTTCCGCAGCCAAAATTATTCCCACCGATCATGATCTTGGGATCGGAATAACGTTTGTCATTTAAGGTAAAATTTGTTGATTCGCCATTTTCGTCGAACCTCCACCGATGAAAAAGACCCTCGTCGAAATGCGGTCGCTTTCGGTTAACGCAAAAAGCAATAGGAATAATCGCGTCCGTGTCGACATTTGCTCTCCACACGGGAACTGCGACACCATCGATCTTTAAAAACGGCTCCACACTTTCTCCTTAACTTTTTAGTTGACGAGGATCACAGATGAATCCTGCGATGGCCGAAGCAGCGGCGGTCGCTGGGCTTGCAAGATGTGTCCGTGCACCGTCTCCCTGTCTTCCTTCAAAGTTGCGATTCGATGTCGAGACGGTTCTTTTTCCGGAAGCAACCACATCGTCGTTCATGGCAACACACATAGAACATCCAGGCTCTCTCCACTCGAATCCAGCGTTACGTAATATTTCTGCACTGCCATCGAATTCGGCAGCTTTTTTCACCAAGCCCGATCCAGGCACGACAAGTCCCCGCACGCCCTTTGCTACCTTCTTTCCTTCAGCGACGTCAGCGGCGGCATGGATGTCTGATAAGCGACTATTAGTGCATGATCCAATAAATACAATGTCGATGGGTGTTTTCGAAATAGGCTTGCCGGGTTCAAGATCCATATATTTCAAAGCCGCTTCCCACGCACGCTTCTTCACATCCGAATCTGCAGATTTAGGATCCGGTATTGTCTCATTGATTCCGACTACATGTTCGGGGCTTGTTCCCCAAGTCACTTGCGGTTGGATTGCCGAAGCATCTATTGAGACTTCCTTATCCGCAGCAGCTCCTTCGTCACTAGGAAGAGTCCGCCAATGCCTTACTGCCTGATCGAAAAGACCTCCTTTTGGAGAGAAAGGTCTGTCGTTGAGGTACTCATAAGTTGTATCGTCAGGGGCAACTTGACCAATTTTAGCTCCTAACTCAATACTTAAGTTACAAAGAGTAAGACGTGCTTCAACATCTAAAGATTTCACCGCTGGTCCTGCGTATTCAACAGCATAACCGTCCCCAGATGCGGCACCGAGTCTTCCAATAAGATAGAGAATCATATCTTTAGACGAGATATTTTTTGAAAGTGAATTGTCGAAAGAAATTCTCAGAGTTTTTGGTCGTCGTTGTACAATTGTTTGCGTTGCCATAACATGTTTAACTTCACTCGTGCCAATTCCCCATGAAAGCGCTCCGACACCACCAACGGTACATGTATGGCTATCACCGCAAACTAAGGTTGCGCCGGGCAAGGCAATACCTTGCTCGGGAGCAATAACGTGGACAATACCTTGTCGTTCGTCGCCAAGGTCAAAAAGTGTGAAGCCGTGTTTTTTAGAGTTGTCGCGCATTGATGTAATCATATGCGTGAACTGAGGAATAGAGTCGCTTTTTCGATTCGGTGCCGTAGAAACCACGTGGTCGGGTGTTGCGAAATTCAAATCGGCGTTCCGCAATGTTCTACCGGTGTTATCGAGGAATTCTATACCATCTGTACTAGTTATTTCATGCATCACGTGTCGGTCGACATGTAAAAGATCAAAACCGTCACCGAGATCAATGATTCGATGCACGTCCCAAACTTTGTCGAAGAACATTTTTTTTCCAGGCGGAGAGGTCATTCTTTTTCTGCCCAATCTTTCTCGAAGTTCCATACCTCCTCAAATCCCATAAGTTTGTGCATGTCGCTGATGTCATAAAGAGGCTGATCGAGTCCAAGGCTCGTACCCGTCTTTTTGATTTCTGTGTACGTTTGTCGAAGAGCCTCCGCGGCTGCACAGAAAGGTGTGCCGGGATAAATCGCAATAGTAAAGCCCATAGCAGTTAGTTCTTCAGCAGAAATAACGGGAGAACGGCCTCCTTCTACCATGTTTGCAAGAAGGGGAGCATCAATCTCCTGTCCAATTCTAGAAAATTCGTCAGACGTCTCGGGACTTTCGATGAAGATTACGTCTGCACCTGCTTCACGGAAAGCATTTCCGCGTCGGATTGCCTCATCAAGGCCTAGAGAAGTTCGGGAGTCAGTACGTGCAACAATAAGCATGTTGTCATCAGTTCGAGCGTTAACAGCGACTTCAATTTTTTTTATGGCATCCGCAAAAGGAATCACCTTTCGGCCCGGAGTATGCCCGCATTTTTTTGGGAACTCCTGGTCTTCAAGTTGAATTCCGGCGACACCAGCCGTTTCGTAACCACGAACAGTATGGGAAACATTTAAAAGACCTCCATAACCCGTGTCTGCGTCAGCAATTATTGGAGTGGAAGTGACGTCTGCCATGGAACCAGCCCTGTTAACCATATCAGCATAGGATCCTAAACCAGCATCTGGAACTCCAAGGTAGGAGGCGACGGTTCCGTATCCGGTCATATAGAGGCACTCAAAACCGAAGCCATCGGCAATCCGCGACGAAATCATTTCAAAAATGCCAGGAGCAACCGTGAATTCTCTTCCCCTAAGGCGTTGAGCAAGGGCCTGGCGTTTGGATGGGCCGGCTAAGGCGCCGGAGCCTCTGGATTGAATACCTGTCATTTGATCTCCTTTTCTCTACTCCTAAAGAATAGTCGGGGCAGGCCTTCAATTCCAAAAGGTTTTAATCTTTCATGCATACTTTCTACTAATTCGCACATTGCCTAAATGGCGAGGTCATAGGTATTCTTGAGGAATGTCACTGATGGCCCGAAGAAAAAGCAAAGATGCCTCAATTGCATCTGTATCGCCGGAAACGTCAGCTTCGATCGAAAATTTGGATGTTTCGGGCCTTTCGGACGCGATGCGTAAACAGCTCCATTCTCCCCCGAGTCCATACGAAGTCCGTTGCGATAATTGTGAGACGTCCTTTGCCCCTGGAAGAAAGAAATGTGTTCATTGTGGGCTACGGCTCAGTCGTCCCAGTCCAATCGCCGATATACCTGCGGAAACTGTGGAAGGTGTCGAGGTAGCGGACCAAGACGACCGAGTTCGTGTAGGTCCTGGTCGAAACTTAATGTGGATTATTACAGCTATTGCGATGTTGATTGGCTCGAGTATGCGCGCTTGTCAATAAAAGATTGAAGAGGAGGTATCGATGTCACGTGCAAAAGAACGTCCCCTAAGCGACTGGGAGAAGAGACTGACCGGGCCGCAATTTGAGGTTTGCTTTCGGTCTGCTACAGAGCCACCTTTTTCAGGTAAGTATAACGATCACAAGGGAGTCGGTACCTACCGTTGCGTAGCATGTGGAACGCATTTGTTTGAATCAACGGATAAATTCAACTCAGGAAGTGGTTGGCCTAGCTTTACTAATCCAGCGAATGATTTGGCAATTGAATCACATGAAGATTCAAGCCATGGGATGATTCGGACTGAGGTTAAATGCTCCGGGTGTGGAGCGCACTTGGGTCATGTCTTTCCCGATGGACCTCGGCCAACGGGCCTTCGGTACTGCATTAATTCTTTGTCTCTTAAATTTGAGGAAAAAGAATAATCGGTAATTCTCTCTTATTCTTCTACTGAAATCGCCTGACGAGGACAAAGTCTTACGGACTCTTCTACTTTGGATCTAAGCCTTTCTTCCGGTGCCTCCAGTAAGACTTCAAGCTCATCCTCTTCGTTGATATGGAAAATTTCTGGTGCCACATCTACGCAGATGGCATTTGATTCGCATAGCTCAAAATCCACGATTATTTTCATTCTGATCTCCTCCCGGTTAAGGCCTTAAGAAGTCGGGTCAATTTTCATGAAACGGCCATCTTGAGTAGAACAAACCTTACCTACAGCAACTAAGCGATCGATGTGTTGGCACATACTATAACGTTCGACAGCGTCGATGTAGATTAGCTCATCCCCTGGCCTAAATACGAACCGATGGTCAACAACTTCATCTACAGTCCGAGGTTCTGAGAGAAAAGATAAGAGTTCGCTCTCTCGGCTTTTGATTTTTTCGACAAATTGTCGAAGTCGTTTTTCAAAGTTAGAACGGTCAAGTACGCCAATATGATGAAATGTTGCATAATGTTTTGCAGGTATATCATGTACTAGACGCAGACTATTTTCGAATGTAATTAAATCGCTGCAGGCGTCACCGTAATAGGGTCCAAAACTTGAGAGTTCGATGTCCCCAAGATAAAGAACGTCGTCAGGGAAAATGTGAAATGCTGAGTGCCCGGGCGTGTGTCCAGGAAGGTGAATGACTCGAATCTCGCAATCACCCAGTTCGAAGATGTCTCCATCTCTAAAGGGAACAGGGTGCAAGCATGAGGTGAAATTAAAATCGGCCACAACTTTTTGACGCCATGGTTTATCAATGTGGGCCGGATATCCGTAAAATTCCATGAGCGCATCAAGAGATTTGATGCTAGGAGCATCGTACTCGTGAAAGTGCCAAGGTTTTTCCTGAAAGAGGAAGCTGCCTGCAAAATGATCTTCATGACAATGACTATGTAAAACTCGGTCAATTCGTGGCAAGGTGTGTTGTCGATTAACTAACCCGACTGAGGGATCTATCAAGACCGTTTGCTCAGTTCCTTGAACAAGCAAGGAATTACCATCTGGGTACTTTCCACCATTTTCGGCCATGAGAACAGTCGTTTTTCCGAGAACTAAGTCTCGATCTTGATCCATCTTTTCCTCCCGTTTAGGACGTCTGTGTTTTTGCAAAAGTCTTGTAACGCAGACCCCTTCCAACAATAACCCGAAATACGACCCAATATGAAATGTTGGGTATCACTTTCCGTTCATTTGTTAGAGTTAAACAAGTGGGAATGACTGAAAATTACCTTAGAGGATGAGATGACACGAAATCTGAGTTTCTGGCTAATGAAATCTGAACCATATAAGTATTCTTGGGATGATCTAAAGAGAGACGGCAGTACCTATTGGGATGGAGTGCGAAATTACGGTGCACGTAATAATCTAAAAGCCATGAAGAAGGAAGATCTTTCCTTCTATTACCATTCCAATGAAGGAAAAGAGATTGTAGGAATTTCTAAAGTTATTAAGGAGTTTTATCAAGACCCTACAACAGATGATGATCGGTGGGTCGTAGTAGAGATAGAACCAATTAAGGATATGAAAACTCCTGTATCTCTTGCGATGGTAAAAGCCGATGCTGCTCTTTCAGGCATGGCTCTGGTTACACAGGCGCGTCTTTCGGTTCAGCCGGTAACTAGGAGTGAATTTAAACGGGTTTTGTCAATGGGTAATACATCTCTTTAGCTCGAGAGGAAAGCGACTCGTTAGGAGCCAATTCTGGGCCGGGTATTTTCAAGTCCAGATTGTTTTAACTGGAGATTGTGCATATGAGTGTTGAAAATCTTGATCTAAAACGTGTAGGCGAAGACCTGCCCCTTCTCGAGGGCATACGTACGGCGCGGGCTATTCGTCGCTTGAGGACGGATTCAGTTCCCCGAGAGTTGATCCGCAAGGTTTGCGAAGCTGGAACTTTTGCTCCAAGTGGAGGGAATAGGCAACCATGGCGCTTTATCGCTGTCACAGATGACATTCAACGTAGGTGGATTGGGGAGCGTTATAAGGAGGCCTTCCATCATTATATTGGGCCCGCCATTGAACTAGCAAAAAGCCCAGTTTTCCCTGACGAGAAGCGAGGCATGCAAAAAGCAGCAATCTATCTTGCAGATCATCTTCATGAGGTCCCGGTACATCTTTTTGTTGCTGGTTATACCCGTCGTGGAGAGGTACAGAACCAAGCTCTAATGCCAGCCGTTCAAAATATTTTATTGGCATGCCGGGCCGTCGGCCTTGGGGCATCTTTAACGACTATACATCGACGATTTGGGGAAGAGCTAGATTCGCGTCTTGGTCTTCCTCCTAATATCCCCACGTGCGCGCTTATTCCAATCGGATGGCCTCAAGGGAAGTACGGTACACCTTTAAGGAGATCAGTTGATGAGCTTCTTTTTTGGAATAAGTTTGAACTAGCCAGTGAACAAAAAGTTCATTTAAAAACCTGATCCTGCTTGGAACGCTAGGGCATCAACGTACTCGTTCCATCGAGAGCCGTCGTGTGCTCGAATCCAGGTAATTTTCACACTAGGTCTAGCTTCATAGAGATCGTACAGTTCTTTAACGAGTTCTAAGTTTGCTATTGCTCCACCTTTGCGTTTCCAACCTCGTTTTTTCCAGTTTTTCGCCCAATTGTTGGCTGTTTGAACGCAGAGATTGCTGTCCGAATAAAGTGTGTGGTTGGATTCCAATGGAAGCATTTTTAAGCCTGCGATGAGGGCCTCCAACTCCATGCGATTATTAGTAGTATGCTTTGACGCACCAGTATCGGTTTTTATTATTTCACCAGCGATTACCCAAACCGCGGCCCAGCCGCCGGGCCCAGGGTTCCCAGTGCACGATCCATCTGTGAAGACGCCCGTATCCGGACCTCCATGATATCGCTCCAAGATTTGCCTGGGGTCAGCTGTTGTCACACGTTGAGACATTAAGTGCCCACCCTGAATAACATCACGTCCCCATCAGAAACTACATAATCTTTACCCTCTACACGCATTTTTCCAGCAGCCTTTGCTCCCATTTCACCGTTGTATTTCATATAGAGCCCAAATGGGATTACCTCGGCTCTTATGAATCCGCGCTCAAAATCCGTATGAATTTCTCCAGCAGCTCTCGGAGCTCTTGTCCCTTTTCGTATGGTCCATGCTCGAATTTCTTTCGGCCCTGCCGTGAAGTAGGTGATTAAAGACAACAGCTCGTAAGCGGCCCGAATAAGGGCATTTAACCCAGGTTCTTCAAGTCCCATATCCTTTAAGAAAAGGGACTTTTCTGCGGTTTCTAATTCCGATAACTCGGCCTCGATTTTTCCGGAAATCGGGATACAGGAGGAACCAGTTTGTGCAGCGTGGGATTTAACGGCCTCCACTAACGGATCATCTAGGCGAGTTTCCTCGTCGACATTAGCCACGTATAAAATAGGTTTGGCCGTCAATAAATGACATGCCTGAAATATTTCCCTGCATTCTTCGGAAATGTTGAAGGTCCGTGCTGGTTTCCCATCGGATAGGTGGTCCGTCAGCTCGTTAAGTAGGGTCGCCTCTTGACGAGCCAATTCTCCATCTTTACCTCCAGCCCTGGCCAACTTTTGAATCCTCTGAGTTCGTCGGTCAATAGTCTCGAGGTCGGCCAGCCCGAGCTCTGTTTCTATCGTGGAAACGTCTCTCATTGGGTCAGTATCGCCATCAACATGAGTAACGTCGGAATCCTGAAAACATCTCAAAACATGAATGATTGCGTGTGTCTCTCGAATATGACCAAGGAACTGATTTCCGAGGCCTTCCCCTTGTGAGGCCCCGCGCACTAAACCGGCAATATCGACGAATTCTACAGAGGCCGGGACTACTCGAGCGGAATTCACTATCCGGTCTAACGCTAGAAGGCGTGTGTCAGGAACGGGCACTACTCCAGAATTCGGTTCGATTGTGCAAAAGGGATAGTTTTCAGCTGCAATACCAGCCGAAGTGAGCGCATTAAAAAGTGTGCTCTTTCCGACATTCGGGAGACCAACGATTCCACAACGAATAGCCATGGCAAACTAATTTGAACAAAAATGGAGAAGTCGCAAGGTCAATGCCAAATAATCACAGTTTCAGGCACCAGAATATTTGGTTAAGTATTCATCGCAGAAGGTGTCGTAGTGTCCCGAACGTATGGCCGAGCGAATTTCTGCCATCAGGTTTTGGTAAAAGTGAACATTGTGAATTGAGGCAAGGATGGCTGAGAGAATCTCGTTGGAAGCAAAAAGATGGTGTAAATATGCTCTGCTCACGCCCTCGCTGCATACTTCGCAGGAACACGAAGGATCTATCGGAAATCGGTCTCTACGAAAGCGCCGGTGTGTCAGCCGCAGCCGGCCCCGACGCGTAAAAACACTAGCCGACCGTGCATATCGGGTAGGGATTACACAGTCGAAGAGATCTATTCCAAATCCTACGCTTGCGAGGATATCCTCGGGTAGTCCTACCCCCATGAGATAGCGAGGTTTGGCTTCGGGCAACAGGGGCGCCGTTTCCTTAGTGATTTTGCAAAGGAGATCATGGCCCTCCCCAACAGAAACGCCGCCGATTGCGTAGCCCGGCAGGTCGAAAGTTTTAACTCCCTCCGCACAAAGGCGTCGGAGCCTAGGAAACGTACTGCCTTGAACGATCCCAAATAGGGACTGTTCGTTTGGCCTCTGATGGGCTTTGAGGGATCGTTCAAGCCACGAAAGTGTTCTTCTTACCCCTCTGAAGGCATCCTTTTCGGAAGCAGGATACGGCGTGCATTCATCGAAAGCCATGATGATATCCGCACCGAGCGAGTTTTGGATGTTTATGGATCGTTCAGGGGTGAGCTCACTCTCCTCTCCATTTAGCTCGTTTCGGAACTTGACACCCTTATCGGAGATGTCTTTTTTTGGAAGTGAGTAAACTTGAAAACCACCGCTATCTGTGAGGATTGTTTTTTCCCATCCAGTGAAGGAATGGAGTCCACCTAGCTTCTCAATCACTTTGTATCGATCTCTTAAAAGAAGATGGTAGGTGTTAGCAAGAACTACCTGACTTCCAGTTTCACGAACTTGCCTAACGGTGAGCGCTCGTACGGCTGCATGGGTGCCCACGACCATAAAGCTAGGAGTGTCAACGTCTCCGTGGAGCGTTCTTAGATGACCTGTGCGGGCCTGATTATCCCGCTTATCGATTTTAAATTTGAGTGGTACCGTCTTTTTAATCCCCATACGAGCCTGATCTTAGCCCTCAGGCATAGACTTTAGGTACCTTTCATAACAATGAAGGGAGCAGGCTCAGACTTCGCATCTAGGTTAGTCCGGGAAACTCGACGCCTTGGAACCCCTCTATGTGTAGGAATTGATCCACACTTAGATAAGATTCCCGCCTTATTTCGAATCGGAGACATGGACTACCGAAAACCCCAGACCGCAGAGGCCGTAGCTGCTTTTTGCCATGCTTTTATAGAACGTCTCGTAGGCCGCGTAGGAATTATCAAGCCTCAGATAGCTTTTTTTGAGCAGCTAGGTTGGCGAGGCCTTCGTGTTCTCGAAGACGTCGCAAGAAGTGCGAGACGTTCGGGTTTGCTCGTAGTATTAGACGCGAAACGAGGAGATATAGGCTCTACCTCCGGGGCTTATGCAAATTCCTACCTAACACCCGGAAGTTTCCTTGAATCCGATGCATTAACGGTACAGCCGTACATGGGCATGGATTCTATTGAACCATTTATCGCCCGAGCTGAAGAGTACGGGCGCGGTTTGTTTGTCCTGGTAAGGACAAGTAACCAAGGGGCACGTGATTTTCAGGACCAAAATATAAATGGGGAACCACTCTATCTACGGGTTGCTAGAGTGCTCGCGAAAGTCAGCGAGCGACTTAACTTATCGGGAGAATGGTCGAACCTAGGCATCGTTGTCGGCGCGACTTATCCGGAACAGGCGTTAAAGCTCCGGGAGGTTTTACCGCGGTCCTTGTTCTTAGTGCCCGGCTATGGAGCTCAAGGTGCAAGTGCGGTCGACTCCTTGAGAGGATTTGTGCCAGGACCTGACGGAATTCTTGAGGGCGGAATCGTTAATACTTCACGCACAGTTCTTTTCCCTCAAACTGGATATGGCACGACTACTAAAGGTTGGGAGGAGGCGATTGATGACAACCTAGGAAGTGTTATCTCGAAATTAAGTGAGGCCATGGGTAAAAGTTAATCTAAGACCCTTCAAAAATTTTATCTGTAGGTTTTCCTATGTCCTGAACTTTGGCGCTTGCGAACTTTTCTATGTTTGGCCTTAAGCTTTGCGCGGTGGCGACTACTTTTATTGCGGTTGCGATGGGGAAGCTTGGTTGATTTTTTCATTTAGGTCCCTTTATCGGTTGTAGTATTCAACCACGTATTGAACATCGCAGATGATCGGCACTTCTTCCCGGACCGGATAGGAGGTGAGAGTTGCCTCAAAAGGAGTGTCTCCGCGTTCCATGTAGGAAGGTAGCTGGTAGGCCTCAAAATCGAGGTCGAAGCACTGCATTACTCTGCTCTTTTCGCGAATTCCAAGAACATCGTTAGCTTTCACTCTGAATGATGGAATATCTACTTTTTTGCCATTTACCGTTACATGACCGTGTCCAACAGCTTGCCTGGCTGCAAAAATTGATGGGGCCAGGCCGGCCCGCAAGACCATTGAGTCAAGCCGAGTCTCGAGGAGTAGAACAAGGTTGTCGCCAGTCCGTCCTTTCATGTGAGCTGCGGCTTTGTAGTAATTTCGCATTTGACGTTCGTGAACGTTGTACTGATATCGAAGCTTTTGTTTTTCAAGAAGCTGAGCCCCATAGTCTGAAAGTCGTCTTTGTCGACCACCCGCGGCATGGACGCCCGGCCCGTAGGGTCTTTTCTCCATGTACTTAGCCGCTTTTGCAGTAAGTGCTATGCCAAGTTTTCGGGAAAGCTTTACTTTTGCTCCGTTGAATTTCACGAAAGTTCCTTTTTGCCCGCTCGTGTTAATCCTTAATTGGCCTTCGACGCTGGGGCGTGGAATGATGACTGGAACAAGCGCAAAACGCAAAGGCTTCGTAGAGATAGTTTGTGTTCCCGCTAAACAAATTGGGAATTTTCGATTCCCCCGGGGTAAACTTCATGACCGATAGAGAAGAACTTCTAAAGATAATTCTAAACGTCTCTTTTGAAAAGAAGAACGTCACGCTAGCTAGTGGGAAGAAGAGCGACTTCTACCTCGATCTTCGGCAGGTCTTTATGCGGCCTCGAGGTCTTGAGCTGGTTGGAAAGTTGACGATTGATAAGCTGGTCGAACGACCTCTAGTGTCTTCAGTCGGGGGTATGGCGGTGGGAGCAGTTCCGTATGTGGCGTCTGTTTTGGCGGCAGCTGTTCAGAACCCTAAGACTATAGATTTACTCGGTTTTTTTGTTCGAAAAGAAGCAAAAAAGCATGGCCTTGGCAAGAGGATTGAGGGAGCTTTCCGCCCAGGGCATAGAGTCGCACTTCTTGAGGACACAACTACGACTGGGAGCTCCACGCTTCAGGCTGCTGAGCTAGTGGAGGCCGAAGGTGGCATCGTTGAGCGGATAATATGCGTGGTAGATCGTGGTGAGGGAGCGGAGGAAGCCTTTGCCGAAAAAGGTTTTCTTTTGGAGCCCTTGTTTTCCAGGCTCGATCTTCCAGTTTAGTGGTACCCGCCAGAATTTTTTGAACATGTACCATGGCATGTGACCGCTACCGACACAGTCGAATGTTTTTATGGGTTGAAACAGGAGGTTTCAATGAATTCAACCCATTTCTATCCAAAGAACATTACAGATATCTTTTTGAAATGTGCCAACAACGAAGAATGTAACGTCTGTGGTTCCAGTCGACTGTCAAGCGATGAAATCTTCGATGAGCTGGCTGGTGCCTACGAGTTACTTTTTTGCAGTCATTGTAAATACCAAAGGGTTAATCAATTGAGGCTAGAAGACGCGCGCTTGGCAATGCTACCTGGGGTTAAGTTCGATTTGGCTTCTTAGAACCACTTAGCGCGACATTTCATAAATAGTCCTAAATATTCGTTGTCTTTTTATTTCCTATTCGGATCTATATTTTAGATTGAGTAACCTTTGCGACCTGACTCAAAATTAAAGTGTAGATAATTTAGTAGCTATTAGTTTATTTGATTAAGGAATAAAAGCATGGAGAAGGCACCCTCAGGCAATTACCAGCGCATTGTCTCGCTAGTACCAAGCCTAACCGAAGCCCTTTTTAGTTTGGGGTTGGGTGATCGTGTCGTCGGAATTACTGACTGGTGCATTCATCCAGAAGAATTGTTAGCGGATTTGCCCAAGCTAGGGGGCACGAAAACCCCAGACGTCTCTCGTATTTTAGAGCTCTCGCCTGATTTGATAGTCGCAAATCAAGAAGAAAATAGAAAAAGTGATATTGCGAAACTTAGAAAATCGGGTTGTAAGGTATGGGTTACCTATCCGAGAACGGTGAAAGAAGGTGGCGAAGTTCTTCGACAGCTTTCTGAGTTGGGGGCTAGTGCCAAAAATATAGAGGCGATAGTGACGCCGGTGACTCGGGCGATTGCCGGCGCCATCAGGCGTCGTAAGGATTCGGTTGATAAGAAGTCATCTCCTCGTGTTTTTTGTCCAATCTGGAAGGATCCCTGGATGAGTGTTGGCCGGGACACGTATGCTCAAGATCTTATAGAACTGTGTGGGGGAGTGAATGTATTTTCGGATCTTGAGGGGCGCCGATATCCTGTCGTGACATTCGAGCAAATAATTTCATCTCAGCCGGACGTTATTTTACTCCCGGACGAGCCCTATTCATTTGGCCCGAAAGACGTTGTAGAGCTAAGTAACTTGAAGCTTCCCGCCTCGAATAAAAGAATTCACTGCATCGATGGGACATTGATTTCGTGGTACGGGCCGAGAATTGCTAAAGCTATTGAGACTGTCGAGTCGATCATTAACCCGTAGGGGGAGAAAGGAGTCTTTCAAGTGCAAGAAGTCGTGCTCCTATGGCACCCGAATACTCGCCCCCTTCGAGAATTTTAGCTCTGATTCCCGTGGCTTCGCTTACTCTCAGAAGCACCTCAACTAAGGAAGTGTTGTTGTTTAGAGTTGAGCCGGCATA
>DKAI01000213.1:7012-8181 GCA_002450755.1 Deltaproteobacteria bacterium UBA6930 | reverse complement strand
TCGTTTCCACGCAACGCACGTGCACAGGTTCGGGCAATTTGGCTCGCCTCTAGAGTGTGCGTAAGCCGATTTCGATAATGATCGCCCTCGTGAAAAATAAAAACCTGCGTCTTATACTCTAGCCTTCGGAATGCTCGACAATGCACAACCCGATCTCGATCTCTTTGGAAAACAGTACGATATTCGTGTTCTGGTTCCTTCTGGAGCCTGCCTTTTGATTTCCGAGCGCTACAAGCAAAACCGGCCAGCCTCTTCGATTCCTCATCCTCGTAATCCAAACGAGAACGGATCATTTTTGCTCCTCTTCCCGCGTTAGCTCTTTAAGTAACGCCTCGCGAGAAGCTTTATCAATCGTCGGGTGAGTAGTAGCGTTGGTCTCGACAAGCTGAGCGTTTACCACGTAAAGGCCGCCCAGGACGAGGCCCAACCCAATAAGCAGTAACATTATTAATTTAAATACTGACATCATTCTTCCCTCCAACCCGTTTAACGATATTAGGAACGGTTTTTGTCAGGAGCAAAAGAAGTTCCAACGAATCTAATTTTAAGAATAAGTCGCGTTCCTCGCACACGTCGATATAATCGTCCGCCGTGCCAAATAAAAAACTACCTACTCGTCTCCTCCTAGGCCCCGGACCTTCTAACGTTCACCCGGAGGTCCTCGAAGCCATGAGCCAGCCTCTCATTGGCCATATGGACCCGGAATTTATAGCGCTCATGGATTCAGTCAAAAGTCGCCTCCGTCCCCTATTTGGCACCGACAACGAGATGACGCTTCCACTTTCCGCAACCGGGAGTGCAGGTATGGAAGCATGCTTCGCAAACCTTCTAGAAGCAGGAGACAAAATAGTTATTGGAGTAGCTGGAGTATTCGGCCTGAGGATGTGTGAGGTTGCGAGTCGAATAGGCGCTCAAGTTACAAGGGTAGAAACAAATCCTGGCACTGTGCTCCTTCCTGAAAGAATGGAAGAGGCGATTAATGAGACTAATCCACACGCGGTAGCATTTGTTCATGCTGAAACTTCGACAGGAGCACTACAACCGGTAATTGAAATTGCAAAGGCTGCCAAAAAAGCTGGCTCATTAGTAATCCTAGACTGCGTCACATCTCTCGGAGGGCTTCCTCTCAAAATAGACGACTGGGGCATCGATGCTGCTTACAGTGGAAC
>DKAI01000213.1:3029-6683 GCA_002450755.1 Deltaproteobacteria bacterium UBA6930 | reverse complement strand
CAAAAATGTCTTTCGTGCCCACCCGGGCTCTCACCTATTTCATTCAGCAAAGAAGCCGTCGTGAAAGCTACTGAGCGAAAAAGCAAGGTACAAAGCTGGTATCTAGATATCGGCCTTTTAGCCGGTTACTACGGTACTGGGCAACGTGTCTACCACCACACGGCTCCAATTACGGCGATTTACGGCCTTGATGAGGGCCTCCGGCAAATCGAAAAAGAGGGACTTCAGGCGAGAATTACAAGACATGCAGACGCGGCGAAGATTCTTATTGAAGGTTTGCAGACGCTGGGCTTTGAGCCACTTGTAGAAGAAGAACATCGATTGCCGATGTTGACTTCCGTAAAACTACCGGAGAGAGTTTTGAAGCGGGGAGAGGGCAAAGTTCGCTCAGCTCTCCTTAACGATCATGGAATAGAGGTTGGAGCCGGACTTGGAAGCCTCGCGGGGAAGATATGGCGAATTGGTCTCATGGGCGAAAATGCTCGAGAGGCCTCAGTCAATCGACTTTTATCTGCTTTGCAAAAAGAATTGGCTAAGAATTCATAAAACCAGCTCCAGAATGAAGACGAGGAAGATTCTGTGCTCGCGAGATCACATTGGATTCGTGAGAGCAGATCTCCAACAGCCTGTCTTCAAAACCAGCACTAGAGATTTCGCGAGCAAGTTCTACATAGATTCTATGATGACGGGCTTCCGCGGCTAAAAGTTCTTTATAGAGCTCCCTCAACCCTAAATCCTCCAACACGTCGGAAAGTAAGGAGAGTCTCTCGCAACTCCGAGCTTCAATCACCGCACAGCACAACAGGGTATCGCGCAGCTTGGCAGGTTCCTCGTCACGAATGACTCTGTGTACCTTTTGGCCATAGGGACTAGGTTTCTGCGGTACGAAATCTATCTTTTTTCGGTCCAGCTCTTTTAGAACGATCTCAAAATGCTCCAACTCCTCTCTCGCCAAGGCGGCCAAAGGTTCCTGCAGCAAACGAATATGGGGATATCGAAAGAGAAAATTCATAGCAGTCCCGGCAGCTTTTTTTTCGCAATGGACATGATCGACAAGAATCTCATCCAAATGACTCGCAGCCCAGCTGCCCCACGAACGGTTGGTCTTTAAAGTTAAGTTAAGCACGATCAAATTTTAACGGCGTAAATTACCAGGGCTCGTATTACGAGCAAGGAATCTATATCCTCCACTACGAACATACAAAACGAGGACAGAAATGATTGACCTTTACTACTGGCCTACGCCTAATGGCTGGAAAGTCACGATTGCCTTAGAAGAAATGGGGCTCCCATATCAAATTAAATACGTTGACATTGGAAAAGGCGAACAGTTCAAACCCGATTTTCTCACCATCAGCCCAAACAATCGTATGCCAGCCATGGTTGACCATGATCCACAAAGTAGTGGTGCTCCCATCTCAATCTTCGAATCAGGGGCCATACTGCTCTACCTAAGCGAAAAAACGGGAAAACTAATTTCTTCCGACCCACGAAACAAGGTTGCCGCCATTGAATGGCTCATGTGGCAAATGGGAGGACTTGGTCCGATGTGTGGACAAGTCCACCACTTTTCACGCTATGCACCCGAGACCATTCCTTATGCGGTCGACAGATACGTCAATGAAGCCAACCGGCTCTACGGCGTGCTTAACAAACGCCTCGAGGGACGAGAATACATTTGCGATGATGGATACTCGATCGCAGACATCGCTTCATGGGGTTGGGTTGCGATCGCCGATTGGCATCAAATAGACCTCGAACAATTCCCAAACGTAAAAAGATGGGACGAAACAATGAGAGCCCGTCCAGCTGTCGACAAAGGCTTTGCAATAGGCCGAGAAGAGTTCGAACGTATTCGCAAAGAAGGCATGTCCGAGGAAATGAAGAAGGTCCTCTTTGGACAGAAGGATGCGAAGTAACAATGCCTCTTCTTACCCAAATCAACGAGGACATGAAGGAAGCTTTACGGTCCCGAGAAAAACTAAAGCTTTCAACCTTACGAAGTATTCGCGCCTTATTCCTTAATGAGCTGAAAAAGGACGGCTCGGATTCTCTCAGTGATGCCACTTGCATTTTGCTTTTAAGGAGACTTGCAAAACAAAGAAAGGAAAGTATCGAAGCTTTTTCAAAGGCTGGTCGCACCGAGAAAGCTGAGCAGGAATCAGAGGAACTAGCGGTCATCGATCAGTATTTACCAAGTCTCGCCGACGAGACCACAACTACGCTGTGGGTAAAAGAGGCTATTCAAGCCACAGGAGCAAGCAGCTCAAAGGAAGTCGGAAAGGTTATGGGTCATCTCATGAAAAATCATAAGGATGAAATCGATGCTGGCCTAGCCAAAAATTTGTTAGGGAAGCTTCTGAGCGACTAGATCTCTGTCATTAGGAAATGCCGACCTCGGGATTGACACATGACGTTGGAATTTCTCCTCGTTTCAATCTTTCTATGTTTGCCCCGACAGCCTCACCAATCCCTCGGAGACTTCGTTCGGTGCCCCCACCAATATGAGGAGTAGGAATAATATTCTCCTCCATAATGGGATCGTTTGGATCAAAGGGTTCCTGCCAAAACACATCCAGACCTGCTCCCGCAACTCGCCCTTCCTTTAATGCATTACGTAGTGCGGTGTAATCAATCACTGGCCCTCGTGCGATGTTTACGACGAAAACGCCTTTCTTCATGCTCGAAAAAATAGATTCATCAACGAGACCAATGTTTTCAGGCGAGGCAGGCGCCGCAACAACTACATAATCCGCGTCAGCAACAGCAGACTCGGTCTGATCAGCACCGACGTGATCATCCAGATGTATCGAAGAATCACGAGGCCTTTCACCACGAGGGCCATTTCTCGAAATCGCCACAACTCGCGCTCCGAACCCCTCAAGACGTCGAGCAATTTCTTCACCTATGCCACCGTAACCTAATATGGCTACAGTGCTTTTCCAAAGACATTGACCCAGGGGCATGCCTATTCGCTTTTCGCCGAATCTCTCAAACGCAAGAGGAATATGCCGAGACAGCATTAACATGTGGGCAATAGCTAGCTCGGCGACGGATTCTGCATTGCCAGTCCCAACACTTGGAACATTCGCAACTAAAACACCATTCTGAGTGGCTACCGGGATATCGACACAGTCCAAACCCACACCGTATTGCTGCACAAGTTTCAATTTCGGAGACTGCAGGGCAGCTTCCGGGATCGGGGCCATCGTGGGTATTAGTACTTCGGCTACCTTTGCAGCATCGACGACTTCACTACGGTCGCAATCAAAGATTTCATCCTCTGGGAGGACATCTTTGAGAATGTTCAAAATCCTTGAATAACCTTTGATACATAACCCAACCTTCACGAACTATATCGCCTCCGCCTGCTCACCTTTGAGTTCGCACTTAACGAACTCGCCGCCTTTCATAATTGCCGATAAGTTTGATCGATCTGCAAGAATCCGGAGATCCCTAGAAGGATCTCCCTCAATCACGAGGAGATCAGCCAACTTGCCCTCTTCAATCGTCCCCAATTCATGAAGACGGTCTAGCAGCAAAGCTCCATTTCTTGTAGCCCAGCGAATCACATCCAAATTCGTCACTCCGCAGAGTTCGGGATAGACTGCCAGTTCTTTCGCATAATCGCCGTGGGGCATTAGAGAACCAAAC
>DKAI01000213.1:0-2673 GCA_002450755.1 Deltaproteobacteria bacterium UBA6930 | reverse complement strand
CCGCCTCATCGGCTCGTTTCACAGTTTCAGGGTGGGTCTCGAGTGTCCTCTCTAATTCGGGAGCCATGGAAGCCAATCCTGGAGCCTCACCGCTACGATACGCTTCCACAAGGCACGACGGAAAGTACAAGCTAGGTGCGAGAAATGTGCCTTGCTTCACAAACCATTCAAGGCATTCGTCATCGGTACCGTCTCCGTGGTCAACAATGTCGATTCCCGATTTAAGCGCCGCAAGGATGCCTCGTTTGTTAATTAGATGCCCTCGAATCTTTCGTCCCCGTTCATGGGCTGCCCGGCACGCAGCATCAATCTCATCTTCGGCCATACTCATTACGTCCCACGGATGAGGAAGACCATGCCCACCTGTCGGATAGAGCTTAATAATATCTACACCGTTGGCGATTTCCTCTCGTACAGCACGACGAAATTCGTCCGGCCCATCGCATCTCTTGGCCAATCCTTCAAGACCAAGATTCCACCACTTAGGGTGTGAATCTACTGAGTCACCCGTGGTCACGATATCTCTCCCGCAGGCAACCATTCGAGGCCCCGGGATCATTCCACTGTTAATACAATCTCGCAGTACAACCTCTATGTAGTGAGCGGCGCCCGCCCCTACAGACATGGTGTATCCAGATTGAAGCAAGAGCTCGGCATTTTTTGCTGCTATGAGGGTCAATTTGGTCGGTGGGTGCTTCAAGTCTATATCTGCGAGACTCTCGACATTGTCATAAGCCGGATGGTAATGACAAAAAGCCATGCCGGGCATCAGTGCGCGACCTGCAAGGTCATAACTTGCATCGCTGGAATCGGCGGCCGGCGCCTCCTCCGCAGTTGCCACCTTATCTATTCGACCGTCTTTAACAACGATAACCATGTCATCTTTAGGCTCGTTCAAGCCGTCCAGTAAGCGAGCTCCTCGAAAAAAAGTTCTTGGCATCACACTCTCCTCTTGTGCTGTTCCTCTTTTGGAGTTTAGACATTATTGAGCATACCCGTCCAATGGCACGCAAAAAACCCTTTTCTGCTGCTAGTCTCCCCATCTACGCGGAGGTGGTGTGTTTTACGGCTGGAAGGTAGTTTGTTGTACGTTCTCCGTGCTTATGATTGGCTATGGCATCCAATTTTGCTTTGGTGCCTTCCTGCCGGCGATAGAAGCCGACCTAGGCTGGGACAGGACAAGCCTGGCACTCCCGTACGCTGTCTATGTGTTCCTCTATGGCATACTAGGTCTTCCAAGCGGTTGGTTAACAGATCGTTTTGGTCCGAGCCCGGTAATCGCCGGCGGAGCCTTGTGTCTGGGCGTAGGAATTGGGCTCTTCTCTCAAATTGACTCTTTGTGGATGGCTTACCCCACCTTTGGAGTCATTGCCGCTATTGGAATGAGTGCGGTATTTGTCCCCTGCAATGCCACCTTAGTAAAATGGTTTGTTCGCAAAAGAGGTCTAGCAGTGAGCCTGTCGGCATCAGGGGCAAGCATGGGCAACTTCGTGTTTCCACCAATCGCCGCTGTCTTAATTCAGTCCCACGGATGGCGAATCGCCTACCTCGAGCTGGCCGTGGTGGGAACCATTCTAATCGTGATCATCTCGCGGTTTATCGTTCGCGATCCTGAAACAAAAGGCCTTCGACCAGATGGTGAACAAGCACCCTCGGAGGAAGTCGAGATTTCGCCCGCAAAAGAGGAACCTTCGTACACTCTTGCCCAGGCTCGCAGAACCTCGGTTCTCTGGATTTTAATGGCAATATTCAGCTGTACATGGCTCGCAGTATTCACTCCTTTCGTCCATATCCCTGCTGGGGCTAAAGACTTGGGTCTAGAGCCCAAAGTAGGCGCCTACCTACTCAGTACCATTGGTTTCGGGGGGCTCTTTGGCCGACTCTTCACTGGACCGCTTTCCGATAGAACGGGCCGCCTTCCTTCGCTCGCGCTAGTTATGACGCTACAGACAATCGGCTTCGGCCTGCTGGCCGAAGCCGACACCGCCAAAGCGCTTTTCATCGGCTGCTTCGTGTTCGGGCTTTCCTACGGAGGGGGTACTGTTTTGTTCCCCGCGATAGTTGGAGATCAGTTCGGTCGAAAATCCGCTGGTACAATCGTCGGCTTCATATTCGCCGTAGCCGGATCTCTTGCTGCTTTCGGCCCGCCCTTCGCAGGCTACCTTTACGACTCCCTTGGAAGCTACTCCTTGGCGTATTGGATCTGTTCGGCCTTGAATTTCCTGGCTTTATGTCTGATCGCTTTCGTTCCTCGCGGACCGCGGACCTCGCAATAAGCGCCTGAGATTTAGCTACCTTACATTTTCCCACCTAAACGAGTGGGATCACCTCTTCGGCAAATTCCTTCATCACATCCCTAAAGACATGAATGGGGGGCAGAAGGCTAATCTCTTTCAATCCGCCCGATTCGGCCACACGTATCTGTTCAGCCAACTCGCTCGGACCACCAATCATACAAGCACCCTCGATCATTGCAGGCGTAATGAACCGACGCTCTTCCTGAGGGTAGTAGGTGCAATGACCGTCATGAATCTGCCTAGCGCGCGCTTCAGGTGGGAGCTCCATCTTAGAAACATGATCGCAGTATTCCTCCCAAATGGGATTCATAAACTCCGGAATCATTTCTTCGTTCTTGGTGTATTGATAGATTTCATAAACAAAGTGAATCATCGC
>DKAI01000056.1 GCA_002450755.1 Deltaproteobacteria bacterium UBA6930 | reverse complement strand
ATAGGAGGCATTCGGGAATGTCGGCACCCATTTGCCGTCGACTTTTCGCGTATTCCATCCCACGTGATCCAGATGCAAGTGAGTACAGAGTACAAAGTCAATCCCTTCCGGTTGATACCCCGCAGCAATCATATCTTCTAAATAACTTGTCGATAGCATATGCATTACATCGAACGGGTTGCGATCGCGATCGTTTCCAATGCATGTGTCGACTACGAGTTTTGCGCTCGGTGTTTCTACAATTAGCGAGTGAATGCTAAGACTGAGTAAACCTTCAGGTGTAACGAAGTGTGGAAACAACCACTTGACTTGCTTTACTACATCGGGTGTGGCTGCTGGTATTACATCCGAGAACTCTGGGTATACAATTTCTTCTAGTTTGGTGATCGTGGCATCACCAACTTTCCATTTTAATAGGCTCATTTTTCTCTCCTCAATTTATGGTGTTTCTAATTCACAAACTATTTCTCTTGATCCCCTGACTTTTTGGCAGCCTTCGCTCGAAAAACCCGACCCGGTAACGGGCGTTTAAGAACGTCATTTTCGAGCCATAGAGTCGTAGACACTAAACTGTTTAGATCGACACCGGTGCGAATTCCCTCTCCTTCGAAGAGGTCGACAACGTCTTCAGTAGCAAGATTTCCTGAGGCTCCGGGAGCATAGGGACAGCCGCCTAGTCCTCCGAGTGAGGCGTCGAAGGTTCGAATTCCTTCTTCATATCCCGCCATCAGGTTTACGAGTGCTCGACCATAAGTATCATGCAAATGGAGACCGATCTTTTCGACAGGAAATTCAGTTGCCGCGGCTCGGACCAGGTCACGAATTTGACTTGGAGTTCCAACTCCTAAGGAATCCGCGATGGCAATTTCATCAGCTCCCATACTGATTAGTCTTTTCATAACTTGCATTGCCTGCGAGGTTGATATTCTTCCCTCGTAGGGACAACCGCAACAAGTAGACGCGTACATGCGAAGTGCCACACCATCAGCCTTGGCCTGTTCGGCGATAGGCTTAAATGCCTCTAGGTGCTCATCTACCGATCGGTTCAAGTTTTTCTTGTTGTGGGTTTCAGACACCGAAACGACGAAGGCGAGTACTGGAATTTTGGCCTGCTGGAATCGCTCATAGCCTCGCTGGTTCGGTGTCAGTGCGGAGTATGAGACGGTCTCGCTCCTCGGGGCTATCTTCGCCAGGTCGTCAGCATCGGCAAGTTTAGGTATCCATTTAGGAGAAACGAACGAAGTCATTTCGATACGAGGAATTCCGGCTGCAATGAGCCTTTCCAGGAGTTGCCGCTTTATCTCCGTTGCCACGCTGTCGGGCTCGTTCTGCAATCCGTCTCGCGGGCCTACTTCGTAAAGGGTTACGTCTCGATCAATATTCATCGTTTCTCCTCATTAGAAAGGGTAACAGAGCTCAGACTCTAACGGGTAGTTAGATTAGTCCGGCTTTGATAAGTCTAGGCCGGATCTCCTGTCCGAATCGCTCAGTGTCCCTTTGGTAACGCAGGAAACTCATCAAAACTCCGTCCACTCCAACGTCATAGAGATCGCGTAGCCCTGCGACAATGTCATCCGGAGTCCCCAAAAGAGGATAGGAGCCGGCACCAAAAGCGAACATTTCATAGGTAACCTCGTCAAAGGAGCCGCTTTCTAGGCCCACGCCGCTGGCCCAATTATCAATCGCAACGGGATCAGCAGCTTTAACCAAACGATCCCGTTCTCTAAGTGGTAGATCTGGGTCGTCATCCCATATCGGCATAATGCCGGCTACGACTCTAAGCTCGCGTCCAGCTTCCTTGGCCCGTTTCTTTACATCTTTTGTGATGGTCGCTGCAGCGTCAATGTTGATAGGAGCGGTGAAACACCAGTCACAATTACGAGATACCAGGGAAAGAGCGTCGTCGGATTGTCCGGCATTAACTATGGGTGGGTGTGGGCGTCGAACGGGTTGAGGTCGACAATTACCGCCCTGGACCTTGTAGTAGGGTGATTCGAAATCGAATGTGCCCGGTTTCTCGCACCAAAGGCCTTTTAAACATTTTATGAAATCTTCCGTACGTTTGTATCGGTTCTCGTGAGGGAGCATGTCGATGCCCATCATCTCGAACTCTTCTTTGTTCCAGCCGCTAACTATATTAATTCCCCATCTTCCGTTGCTAATGTGATCGAGGGTAGCTCCCATTTTTGCAGCTACGACCGGGTTGAAAACAGGTACATGGACAGTCGAATACACTTCTATTTTCTCTGTAGCCATGAGGAGTCCGGCAGCCCATGTCATGGTTTCAAGAGAGTTGCCCATGTAATCCGATTCGCCACCAAAGCCTTTCCAGCGACTTACAGGGAACACAAAATCCATCCCAGCTACCTCCGCAGCTTGAGCAATTTTTTTGTTGGACTCAAAAGTCCAGTCGTCGGGATCTGGTTTGTACGTACTGATTGACATTGAGCCGCTGTTGTTAGGCATAAAGATGCCTACTTTCAGGCTCCGTCGTTCTTGCATCTAAAAATCCTCGGTAAAGTCAGAACGTTTTTTCCGGTTATTCCGTAACGGTCCAGAAAGTACTAAGACTCTGGGTAAATAACTAAAGTCCGGAGCTCAATGCTTTCCCGCGGAGTACACCCTGCACTTGCCGTTGGGTTGATGAAACCAGTATGAGGAGTGAAGCAGGCTCGTCCCGCAAGGGAATCGTATCCCTTGAGAAAGAGGACCTCGTTAGGTTGCATGTGAGA
>DKAI01000088.1 GCA_002450755.1 Deltaproteobacteria bacterium UBA6930 | reverse complement strand
CCTCGAGAGGTTTGGTCTTTAGCGGAACTCTTCTTCTTGAGATTACACGTAAAGGTGTTACTCGAGAAGAGGCTTATGGATTGGTCCAGAGCCATGCGATGGAAACTTGGGAACAAGGAGGTTCGTTTCAGGAGAGAATTTTGGCAGACGAGAGAATTTTATCGATTTTGGAGCGGGAAGAAATTTTAAAGGTCTTCGATTTGTCGCACGCTCTCAGAAACGTAGATGCGATCTTTGCTCGAGTTCGTAAGAAAAGGAAATGATTTGAAAGTCACAGTTATCGTCACATTGAAAGCAGATGTTTTAGACCCTGAAGGAGAGGCCATTCGAAAAGTTAGTAGGTCTCTAGGTTACGAGGCGGTAGAAGGGGTCAGGCAAGGTAAGTTTTTTGAAATCAATATTGAAGGAGGAACCGAACAAGAGGCAAAGTCTTTGGCGGAAGATTTAGCTGAAAAGTTCCTGGCAAATCCTGTGATAGAGGATTACCGCGTTGAACGAGTCGAACTTTAGATAGGAATCAAAACAGTGTTTGCAGTTATTCAATTTCCAGGTTCCTGTGATGATAGAGATATGTGGTTTGCGATGTCTAGTGTCCTTGCTGGGAAGTGCTCGATGGTGTGGCATCAGGAGTCTGAACTGCCGGCTGGTACTAAAGGAGTCCTGTTGCCAGGAGGTTTTTCCTATGGAGACTATTTGCGCTGCGGTGCTATGGCGCAACTTTCTCCAATAATGGGTGCTGTCAAAAGATTTGCTAAAAGTGGAGGTCCTGTGTTGGGTACTTGCAATGGCTTCCAGGTTCTTTGTGAGGCCGGATTGCTTCCTGGTGCCCTTAGACGGAATAGTCAGTTGGCATTTGTCTGCGATGATGTGCACCTTCGAGTCGAAAAGCGAGCTGAGCCTTTCTCCTCCAGAACTGAACAGGGTGCAATATTGACTCTTCCGATAAAGCACGGAGAAGGTTGCTTTTATGCCTCTGAGGTGGAGTTGGATTTGATCGAGCAGAACGGTCAGGTGCTATTACGGTATTGCGAGCTTGATGGAACGATTTCGAAGGCTAGTAATCCAAACGGATCTCTCGGATCAATTGCGGGAGTGCTTAATAAGGAAGGAAATGTTTTGGGTCTTATGCCTCACCCCGAGCATGCCGTGGAGGCAGCTTTTGGGGGTACAGATGGAATCGCAATATTAGGCTCTCTCTTGGATATGGCGAGAAGTGCGTGAACGAGCCTGACGTCGATCTAGATCTTGCTCTCGAGCATGGCCTTACCGAGCAAGAGTACGCACAAATTATAAAAATCCTTGGTAGGACCCCATCATTTTCGGAGCTGGGTATTTTTTCTGTTATGTGGTCAGAACATTGTTCATATAAATCGAGCAAACGCCATTTAAAAACTTTGCCCGTTAAGGGTCCTCATGTTCTTCAAGGTCCCGGGGAAAATGCTGGCGCGATATCCTTGGGTGATGGACTTGCCGCGGTTTTTAAGATAGAGAGCCATAACCATCCCTCGTTTATTGAGCCAAAGCAGGGTGCCGCAACAGGCGTTGGGGGAATTCTTCGAGATATCTTTACTATGGGTGCGAGACCGATTGCTTCCCTTAATTCTATTCGGTTTGGTTCACTTGCAGATGCTCGACATCGCTTTCTTTTAAGGGGGGTAGTTTCGGGGATCGGTCATTACGGGAACTGCGTTGGCGTCGCTACTGTGGGTGGAGAAACTCAGTTTCATGATTCCTATGCAGGAAATATACTCGTGAATGCAATGAGCGTGGGGATTGCCGAGGAGTCGAAAATTTTTCTCGCCGGCGCTAAGGGCGTAGGGAATCCGGTGATATATGCAGGAAGTAAAACCGGTCGGGACGGAATACATGGCGCTAGCTTGCTTGCGTCGTCGGAATTTGACGAAACAGGGAATGATAAGAGACCGACCGTACAGGTAGGGGACCCTTTTACGGAAAAGTGCTTGATTGAGGCCTGCCTAGAGTTGATGAGTACGGATGCCATAGTTGGGATCCAAGATATGGGGGCAGCCGGACTGACTTGTTCTTCGTTCGAAATGGCAAGTAATGCTGGCACTGGCATCGAGATGAATCTCGATACCATCCCTCGTCGAGCCGCAACGATGACTCCATATGAGCTTCTTCTCTCTGAAAGCCAAGAAAGAATGTTGCTGGTAGCGCAATCGGGGAAAGAAGAGTTCGTTTGCTCCGTATTTGAGCGATGGGGTCTCGATGCTGTAGTAGTCGGGAAAGTTACCGATGACGGGCGCATGCGTGTAAGCTTCGAAGGCTCCACAGTTGTAGATATACCTGTGGATCCTGTGGCAGCAAGCTCTCCCGAATTAAACCGCCCATCCAAGGAGCCGGAAGATCTGGGAGCGCGCCAATCTTTAAACCTGAGTTTGGTGGAGTCAGAAAGCGATCCTGAAGCTGCACTCAAAGCGTTGTTATCCGATCCAAACTTGGGCTCCAAGTCCTGGGTCTATCGACAGTACGATCAACGTGTACAAGGAAATACACTTATAGGGCCAGGGGGCGACGCAGCTCTTGTACGCGTCAAAAGGCCAGATGGCTCTCCGACTACCAAGGCTTTGGCAATATCGGTTGATTGTAATCATCGGTTTTGTTGGCTTGATCCAGAAAAGGGGGCGATGGCCGCTGTGGCGGAGGCCGGACGAAATGTAGCGTGTACAGGAGCCAAGCCGTTAGCAGTGACGAACTGCTTGAACTTTGGAAATCCAGAGAAGCCAGAAATCATGTGGGAATTGAAGAAGGCTATAAAGGGAATAAGTATTGCAGCGAGTGCTCTTGGAACACCGATCGTTTCGGGCAATGTATCACTTTACAATGAGACAAATGGTACTCCGATCTTTCCTACGCCTACGATAGGAATGGTGGGATTGATTGACGATTGGGCAGATGCGATAGGAGCTCATTTCAAGAGGCCGTATCAGGAGATAATTCTCATCGGTACAGATCGTTTCGAATTAGGTGGCTCGATGTGGTTAGCTAAAATGAGAGGTATCGAATCGGGTAGGCCGCCGGAAGTGGACCTAGGCTATGAAAGACGCTTGCAAAAATTCCTGGTTCTGTCGGGTGAACGCCGACTTTTGAGTTCTTCTCACGATATTTCTGACGGTGGCATTGCGGTAGCTCTTGCGGAGAGTTGTTTTGGTCTTGAAGGTTGCGGAGCCTCCGTTACGCTAAATGCCGAAAGCACATTGGAAGAGTGCTTATTTGGCGAATCTACGGGAAGAGTTCTAGTCACGACTGATTGTGCGGAAGATGTCCTGAGTTTAGCGCGCGATTCTGACGTCCCAGCAATTGTCGTAGGAAAGACGGGTGGTGAACGCTTGAAGATTTCTTCTTTAAATGATTCTGTCTTAATTGATGTCTCAGTTGCGCAACTAAAAAGTGTTTGGGAGGATGCCATTCCATCAAGGATGGACCCAGAGGAGTAAACGGTTCGAGGTGGACGTTTGTCCACCTGGGTGGTCATACGTGAAAAAATTGAATTCCACAAATGAAGATCTCCAGGCGATTCACACGCGACGCGAATCGGAACGTCCGAGGGATGAGTGTGGAGTTGCCGGGGTACATGGACATTCCGAAGCCGCAAAGATTGCGTACCTTGCCCTGTACGCTCTTCAGCATCGAGGTCAAGAAAGTGCGGGTATTTGCAGCGCGCACGCGGGAGAACACTTTACTCATAGGTCAATGGGACTGGTGTCAGAAACCTTTGACGAAAATGTCTTAGCGAAACTTCCCGGGAGGCATTCAATCGGGCACGTACGGTACTCAACCACTGGTGAGTCTCAGATTAGGAATGCTCAACCGATCTGCGCGAATACGGATGTTGGCCCGGTGGCGATTGCACATAATGGCAATATTGTTAATGCTCTGGCTATCCGGAGCGAATTGGAGAGTCGAGGTGCGATCTTCAGTACGACATCAGATAGTGAAGTCGTACTACATTTGCTCGCACGATCTAGGGAAGAGACGGTTGAGGAACGTCTGGTAGACGCACTCTCCCGTCTCCGTGGTGCATTTAGTCTATTGTTATTGACCAAGGACGGTCTGATTGCGGCGCGTGACCCCAGAGGTTTTCGCCCGTTGACACTAGGACGAGTAGATGGCGCCTGGGTTGTTGCAAGCGAAACTTGTGCATTAGATCTTATTGGTGCAGAAGTGGAACGAGAAATTGAACCGGGTGAAGTTATAATTATTCGCCGGGGACGCCTAAGGTCCATTCATCCTTTTCCGAAGGCTGAACAGACGTTTTGTATTTTCGAGTACATTTATTTTTCTAGGCCAGATTCAAATCTTCAAGGCGGGAACGTCTACGCTTTTCGAAAGGAGTTAGGGAGAACCTTAGCGAGAGAGAGTCCCGTAAAGGCCGACATGGTCGTGCCCCTGTTGGACTCCGGCAGTGCTGCAGCTCTTGGCTATGCTGAAGAGGCAGGGATTCCTTACGAGACGGCGCTTATTCGGAACCATTTCGTACATAGAACTTTTATCCAGCCTGCTCAGTCCATTCGCCACTTTGGAGTAAAAGTTAAGCACAATGCTATTCCTGAGATTTTAAAAGGAAGAAAGGTAGTGCTCGTTGATGACTCGGTTATCCGAGGCACGACATTGTCGAAAATAGCGATGGTTTTGCGTAATGCGGGGGCTCTTGAAATTCATATTCGAATATCAGCTCCACCAACATTAAGTCCCTGTCACTACGGTATTGATATGCCGACGCGTGAAGAGCTAATCGCTCATCGATTAGAGGTAGATGAGATTAGAGAGTCTTTCGGGGTCGATTCCTTATCGTATCTTTCTTTAGATGCGCTGCGAAAGGGAGCCGAAAGCTTAAAGCATGGAATTTGCGACGCATGTTTTTCACGAAAATACCCTGTTCCTATAGACCCTGACGCGCCGATCCCTCAATTGTCACTTTTTCGTGAAGTGGAGCCAAATAAAAACACGTGATATCGCCTCGATATACGCCCAGCACGCTTCGTTCACAGTCTGAACCGCTTACGTCTTTAGTTTGATCACTGTGTCGACGCGGTGCGACTGTTTAGCGTTAGGAAAGTCGATATTGTAATGAAGACCTCGACTTTCTTTGCGCTGACTGGCACATTCGATTACTAGGTGTGCAATGCAAGAGAGGTTTCTAAGTTCGATTAGATCGGTTGTAAGGCGAAAGTTCCAATAATATTCGGTTATCTCGTCGCGAAGAAGTTCTATCCGGCGCTTGGCTCTATCTATTCTCTTGTCGGATCTGACAATCCCTACATAGTTCCACATAAATTCACGAATTTCGTCCCAATTCTGTTTTATGACAACTGCCTCGGAGCTGTCGGTTGCATTACCTTCCTGCCAGTCGGGAATAGGGATCGTATCGTTCTCTGAAAGTGAAGGAAGGCGTTTTTTTAATGCATCCGAAGCAGCTTCGGCAAAGACTACCCCTTCGAGCAAAGAATTAGAGGCGAGTCTATTCGCACCATGTAATCCAGTGCATGTGACCTCCCCTGCAGCGAAAAGATTAGGTAAATCGGTTTCGCCACTTTTGTCCGTAACTACACCGCCGCAGCAATAGTGTGCGGCGGGTACTACAGGTATTGGTTCTTTTGTCAGGTCAATGCCAAAA
>DKAI01000010.1 GCA_002450755.1 Deltaproteobacteria bacterium UBA6930 | reverse complement strand
AGTGCCGAGGCGATCCTCAACGTCCTTTGAGCGCGAGGATTTACCCCGCCGATGGTTCCTCTGAGCGATCCGAAGGAGTCATACTTTGCCGAGGAACAAGGTCGTCGGAGTTAGTTCTAATGGAAGATTTAGATCGGAGGCTGGACCAATTGGTCGAGACTCCGGTCGATCTTTCAAGGGTGCTGAGGGTCGTAGTGCCCTCGAGTATCTTGAGAGGACACCTAGCCGGCCGCCTAGTCTCTAGAAGAGGTGCAGCCCTAGGGCTTATTTTCCAAACACTAGACGGTTTCGTTCAAGAACTGTTGGAGTCGGATTCTCGACACACTTCATCGGATGGCGATGCAGTTTTTTCCATTCTGGTTCGGAATGTCGCTGAGACGTATGTCGAATCTTCCGATGGTAAATATTTCGCGGAGGCGTTGTCTGAATTCGAGGGAAGATTTGGATCACTAACCGAATCCGTGGCAGACCTCCTTGATGCAGGCTTAACGGATGCGCATCTCGACGCATTGCGAGAGAGCCTCCAAAGTAAGGGTTCGGGTGATGTGGCCAAGATTGCCATGGGTATCCTAGATATATCTGGTGGTGTTCGTGAATCCTTTAGAAGTTTGGGGTTGAATCGCCGTTCCGATCGTTATGAGCGAGCGAAAGAAATAATCGAGTCCTCTACGAACAACTGCAGAAGCAAAGCTATTTGGATATATGGTTTTGCAGATGTGACGGGTGTTCAAGGGGACGTACTGGAAGCGCTTCTTCGATACACAAATGCTCAAATTTTTATTGATCAAGGCGTAGAAACCTCACCGTTTGCTGGGGGTCGCAAATATCTCGATCGTTTAGTTGGACGCCTTTCTGGGGTCCGTGGTAAAAGGAGTATTATCAGCAATAAAGTTAATAATTCGACTCATGAATGGAGTAGAACTTCCAGCTTTAGGACCGAATGTGTTCAAGTTGTCAACGAAGTTTCGCGTCTCATTGAGCAAGGAGTGTTACCCGAAGAGATTATAATAACGGCTCGTAATCTAGAGTCACACATCCAGCATTTGACTCGAGAAATGAGAGCAAGAGGATTGCCTTATTCAATAGCGCAGAAATTATTTGTTGAGACAGAACCGGTTCGTCGTCGTATTTTAGCCCTTTTAGAGTTACACCGTCTTGGTCAAGATGCTTCTTTGGATGTTTGGAGTACATTCGTTAATTTAGACGCGGATCTCCAGTATGAGCTCCGACCATGGTCGGCGAAGCGTTTGAAATTTCTTTCCTCGGTACCTCCGAAAAGATTAAGTAAGTCTGCAAATCGTGTGTGGGAAAACATTCAAAAGTTTGTTTTCGACCTCGCTGAAGAGCCTGCGAGTTCGCCATTCATTTTCTATAAAAATTTCACCTTAGAATTTTTTCCAGATGACAATTCTGAATTAAAAAATTTGATCGAACGAAAACTTGATGAAGTCTCTAAAAGTGTTCCAAAAGATTTTCGTTTGCGACGAGAAGATTTCATTGATTTGCTCGATATTGCCGTTGCCGAAATCGGTCTAAAGAGGAATGGAGAGACTGGAGGTGGAGTTCAGTTAATGTCTGTAACCGAGGCGCGGGGGGTTACTTGTGAGCACCTTTTCGTTCTTGGGATGAACAAAGGAATCTTTCCTCGGATAATAAGCGAAGATCCCCTCCTGTCCGATGCATTCCGATCGAGTCTTTTAAACTACCTTCCTGAATTGCCAATCAAGGGAAGAGGGAAAGATGAAGATCGCTACTTAGCGGCACAACTCGCAGATGCGGCTCCAAAAGTCTACTGGTCATATAGCCAAAGGGACGAAGAGGGACTCGAGCTGTCGGTTTCGCCCCTTCTTGAGCAGCTGTTCTTTTTTTCTGAACCAGAAACTTTTGGACCGCAGGAAGCAGAATTGATCGAGAGTTCCGAAGGTGGCGCGATTCGGGGTGGTCTAGACGGCGACAAAGAATTACATAAAACTTTTTTGACCGCGGCGCTGATCAAAGTTGCCTCCCAATTTAAAGAAATTCCTCCTGGGAATATGCAGGGCATAGCAGAATTTCGTCAGGAACTTGGGAGAAAAGTTGATAGCCCGCGGCTTGTTTCGAGTTCGCCGTGGGGAAAGATTAAGTTTTCAAACTCGCCCAAACTTTCCAACTATGTTACGAAGCTCGAAGATTTATTGAAATGTCCTTGGAAATACTTTATCGAAAATGTTCTCCAATTTAGCTCCAGAGAAAAAATCTTAGATGAACTTCCCGCGTTCAATCCGAGAATGATCGGGAATGGCGTGCATCGAATTCTTCAACGTATAGGTGAAAATGGAGGTGTCCCGAGCCGAGTTTCCTTTAGTAGCCTAGAGTCAGGCCAACAGGTTAATTGGCCCGACGCTCAACAATTCGACAAGTTACTGAAGGAAACTGTAAATGAGCTTTTGCTTGAGGACGGAATCTATCTACCGGGCTTTGATCGCGCATTAATGGAATGGATACGTGCTCACGTACTTAACGTACGAACTCTGGACCCGGAGGGACTGAAGTGGTTTGGAGTTGAGATCGATGGCACGTGCAGTGTTCCATCGTTAGAAGGGGGAATTCTTCAATTTCGTGTTGATAGGGTAGAGGAACTGGAAGGAAAGAAAATTCTTACTGACTTCAAAGCAGGAGTGAAACGAGCAACTGGTTTACAGGCGAAAGCCTATTCGCGTGCAGTAAGTCCGGGTCGAGGTGAAGGTCGTTATTTTTACACGAACCCAAGGCACAGTATTCTAAATCAATCTCCAAGAGTTGAAAAAGAGAAAGACCTTCGAGTTCTTGATGAAGCTGGAGAAGTAGCGACCGAAATTTGGAAGAAAGGTATGTTCTCACCTCGGCTTACGAAGGTAAACGGATCGGAGCCCGATTTGTGTTCGTACTGCGGTGTTCGCGAATTATGTTGGCGTCGTGGGAGCGAGGAGCGTCGAGCCTACCAGAAATTTATGGATACAGAAGAATCTTCAAGCCTTTTACGAAAAGTATTTGAGGTCAAGCTGTGACTAATAAGTACGATGATCTTTCCAGAGAAGATGAGTATTCGAGAAGTCTAGCTCAAACTGATTTCAGCTGTCCCATGATTTTGGAAGCTGGTGCGGGGACGGGAAAGACGGCGGTCTTAGTAGCGAGGATATTAAATTGGTGCCTGGGTACTGGTTGGGAAGAAGAAGATTCCGAGGGTGCTCTTTCAGAGGAAGTGGCTACCAAAGTTATTCGTTCAGTTGTTGCGATTACGTTCACAAAAGCCGCGGCTCGAGAAATGTCTACAAGGGTTCGAGATGCGCTCTGGAATTTGGTTAAGGGAAGGATCCCTCATGGGATGAGTGAAAACCTTCTTCCATCCGCTTATCGCGAGCGGGCAGCTATCCTTTTGCCCCATCTTGATCTCTTGTTTATTGGTACAATTCACTCGTTTTGCGAAAATATTTTATCGAAATACGCTATCCAGGCTGGTCTCCACCCCAAATTTAAAATAGATGATGAGCCTTTTGTATTATCGAAGGCAGTAGTTCGCGACGCAATTTCAGAAGAATTGGAACTAGGTCTTGGAAATTTACCTGATGAGAATTGGCTTCATCTGGCTAAAGAAGGTATTAGCCTTGCCGATTTAGAGAGCTGTCTTATTTCAGATTTAATTGACAATTCTAATGCGACAAGGTTGTTTGGTTCCATAAACAAAAACTTATTTGATGACTCCTCGTTTAGGAGAGACTATCTAGCGGGGTGTATGCAGCTCGTTAAGGCTGGTCAAAATGTTACTAATGCAAGATCAAAAGAAGTTATTACTGCGGCAGAACTATCTCTTTCTACCGCTAAAAATTTGAACTTATCCTTGGAAAAACTGGCTTCATTTTGGTCAGAAAAAACGTCCGGTTTACTCAACGAATGGATGTCGGAAATAAAGTCTCGAGATCGAAAATCTCTCGGTGATGATGTGGACGCTTTGATTGAGTCTGCTCGTATTGTTGCTCCAAAAGTAAAGATACTTTTAAAGCTTGACTCGAAGACTTTTTCATCTCTACATCATGTATTGGGGTCCGTTTGGAGAA
>DKAI01000153.1 GCA_002450755.1 Deltaproteobacteria bacterium UBA6930 | reverse complement strand
TTGTTATCGGCTTCTTGAGGAAGGTTGCACCGTTCTAGCTTTTGATAATTTACTGACGGGTCAACTTAAAAATATTGAGCCACTCTTGGATAATTCTCACTTCTCCTTTGAAAATCATGATGTAACGGAACACCTTTCTGTTGCGGGTGATCTGGATGCGATATTACACTTTGCTTCTCCTGCAAGTCCGGCCGACTTTGAGAGATTACCCATCGAAATTCTGAAGGTAGGATCACTTGGAACGCATAAGGCTCTTGGTCTTGCAAAGGCAAAAGGTGCACGGTTTTTGTTGGCAAGCACTTCAGAATGCTATGGGGATCCGCAAGTCGTTCCACAATCAGAATCTTATTGGGGTAACGTAAATCCAATCGGTATCCGTGGCGTTTATGATGAATCGAAGCGGTTCGCCGAAGCGATGACAATGGCATACCATCGTCATCATGGGGTAGATGTTCGAATAGTTAGGATTTTTAATACATTTGGTCCTCGTATGCAGGTAAATGATGGCCGAGCAATCCCCAATTTCTTCACACAGGCGATTAGAGGTGAGGACGTAACGGTGTTTGGGGATGGCTCTCAGACTCGCTCAATTTGTTACGTCGATGATCTCGTTGAAGGGATCTTCCGTCTTCTCCAATCTAATTATGTAGGCCCTGTAAATATCGGAAGCCAAGCTGAAATTTCAATGAAGGAGTTAGCCGAAAAAATTATTCACGTTTCGGGATCGAATAGCGATATTGTCTTTCGTTCACTGCCTCCAGATGATCCTAAGGTGCGGCGGCCAGACACTACACTTGCCGAGGAGGTTCTTGCATGGACAACTAAGGTCTCCGTCGAGGAAGGTTTACGAAGAACTTGTGAATATTTTCTTCGAGAATTGAGTGATCCAGAGCTTAGAAACGATTTCAATGAACACTAATCAGATACGTAATTTTTGTATCATCGCTCATATCGATCACGGCAAGAGCACCTTAGCCGATCGTCTTCTTGAGGCAACTGGCGCGCTGGGGAGTAGGGAACGGAAGGATCAGTTTCTGGACAAGATGGAGCTTGAGCGCGAGCGAGGAATTACTATCAAAGCGCAAACGGCTCGTATGAATTATCTCTCCGCGGATGGAAACGAGTACGTGTTGAATCTGATCGATACGCCAGGTCATGTAGATTTTTCGTACGAGGTCTCTCGAGCCCTTCAGGCATGCGAGGGGGCGATACTGATTGTGGATGCTTCACAAGGAATTGAAGCTCAAACTTTGGCGAATGCATACCTAGCTGTCGAGGCTGATCTAGAGCTGATCCCAGTAACAAATAAAATTGATCTTCCTTCAGCGGATCCAGAACGTGTTGCTCAGGAAGTTGAAGATGTGATCGGCTTGGATGCAGCGGATGTGTTACCCGTTTCTGCAAAGGAAGGGAAGGGAATAGCTGAGCTGCTCGAAAGAATTGTCAAACGAGTACCCCCTCCGTCAGGTGAGATTGAGGGTAAGACGAGAGCACTTGTGTTTGACGCCTGGTTCGATGTCTATGTTGGTGTTGCAGTCTTAGTGAGAGTAGTTGATGGGAAACTCAATAAGAGACAACGAATACAGTTAATGGCTACAGGACAAGAATTTGAAGTACAGGAATTAAATATAATTGACCCACACCCTCGATCTGTCGAATCTCTTGGGGCTGGAGAAGTCGGAGTGGTAATTGCGGGGGTTAAATCGTTAGATCAGGTACAAATAGGCGACACGATTACCGAAGCGAAGGGAGCCGCAGACATACCTCTCCCAGGCTTTCAGGAAGTCAAGCCAATGGTCTTTACCGGTTTATATCCTGTTGAGGCTGAAGATTACGAATCGCTTAAAGTTGCACTAGAGAAACTTAGAATTAATGATGCATCTTTTCGTTATGAACCAGAAACAAGCGCTGCCTTGGGTTTTGGTTTCCGCTGTGGATTTCTTGGATTCCTTCACGGTGAGATTATTCAGGAAAGGCTTGAGAGAGAGTACGACCTTTCTTTAATCACAACTTCCCCGACCGTTCGCTATCGGGTAGTTAAGACTTCAGGCGAAGTGATAGAAATTGAAACTCCTGCGGCACTGCCTTCGACAACAGAGATAACGCGTATTGAAGAACCAATGATAGTAGCAACGATTCATGTACCACAGGAATATCTTGGGAACGTCTTGACTTTGTGTCAGGAGCGGAGAGGAAGACAGAAAGATATGATCGTACACGGGAGTCGTGTTCAGGTGCGCTACGAGTTGCCTCTTGCCGAGGTTGTGGCAGATTTTCACGATAAAATTAAAAGTGTCACTCGCGGCTATGGATCGTACGATTATGAATTTTTCGGCTATGAGTCGGCGGATTTGGTCAAGCTCGATATTCTCGTTAACGGAGATCCTGTAGATGCGCTTTCGTTAATTGTACACAGGGTAGTTTCCCAGACTCGCGGAAGCGATCTCAGCCGGAAGTTAAAAGAATATATTCCTCGCCAGATGTTCGAAGTAGCTATTCAGGCGGCAATTGGATCTAAGGTCATCGCAAGGACTACTGTTAGGGCATTGAGGAAAAATGTTACTGCAAAATGTTACGGCGGAGATATTACCCGAAAGAGAAAACTATTAGAGAAACAAAAGGAAGGGAAGAAAAGAATGAAGCGGGTGGGGGCAGTAGAAATACCGCAGGAAGCATTTTTGGCCGCTTTGAAAATTGGAGACTAATGATGTTGGAGAATAAGTCCGATAACTCTGCGAAGAGAAAACGTCGCATTCTTGAAGATCTTCCCGCGATCGCAGGAGCTGTC
>DKAI01000186.1 GCA_002450755.1 Deltaproteobacteria bacterium UBA6930 | reverse complement strand
TATCTGGACCCTAAAGGGGCTCTTCGCATGGTTAACCAGAGGACAATGCAGCAATTACTTTCTAAGAGCGTTGAATTTGCTCAAAAGGCCACAGGAAGCAAAGAGCTGAGAAGGTTCTGCGAAGGCCTCGAAGCCACACGAAACGACATTTTAAAAGAGGCAGAGTCTCGACGATCCGCTCTGCTTCAGGAACTTGGAAAGGCCTGGAGAGAAGGCCAGAAAGGGCGCGATGAGGCTATGCAACATGTCACCGATCAGATGCGCAATACCTTGGTCACCCTGAATATAGCCACAGGGAGTGACTTAAAGAAATTAGAAAAAAAACTCTCGGGAGTCACCAAACGTCTACGCGCACTGGAAAAGGCTTATAAAAAAGAGTTGGAAAACTCTTAGGGACAATGGATTCATTAAAATGTCTCTCGGTTCGCGCTAACTTATCTTTATGGCTGACTACTCAGGACTCGACTTTGTACGTATTGATGACCTCTTTTCTGACGAAGAAAAGCTTGCGCGTGACACCGTAAGGGAATTTGTAAGCAAGGAATTCCTTCCGGTAATTCAGGAACACGTAAGACAGGACGGCTCTTTTCCAATGGAGCTTGTGCCTCTTATGGGCGAACTCGGCCTTTTTGGGGCCAATCTGTCAGGGTTCGGATGCGCGGGAATGAACAACGTCGCATACGGGTTGATTATGCAGGAACTTGAAAGGGGAGATTCTGGATTGCGCTCGTTTGCCTCTGTACAGGGTTCTTTAGTCATGTATCCGATTTATAGCTACGGATCTGACGAACAAAAAGAACGCTGGCTACCAAAAATGGCGACTGGAGAGGCCGTAGGTTGCTTCGGTCTTACCGAACCTGACTTCGGAAGCCATGCAGTCGGCATGAGAACGCGTGCGGTGAGACGAGATGGTTCTTGGATCCTTAACGGCACCAAACGGTGGATCACCAATGGTAGCCTGTCAAAAGTGGCTGTGGTATGGGCACAGACGGAGGAGGGGGTGCGTGGTTTCTTAGTCGAACCTGGGATGCCTGGCTACGAAACTCGTGACATAAAAGGAAAATTTTCACTCCGAGGTTCAGTAACGTCAGAACTATTCTTCAATGACGTTGAAGTGCCCGAATCGAGCAGACTTCCCAAGGCTGAGGGGATGAAAGGTCCCCTCTCTTGTCTTACACAAGCCAGGTTCGGAATATCCTGGGGTGTGCTCGGCGCCGCCATGGCCTGCTTTGATGAAGTAGTCGAATACTCAAAGGAACGCATTGTCGCTGGTGGCCCATTAGCAACCAAACAGCTCACTCACTCAAAGCTTGCAGACATGGTAACCGAAATAACAAAGGGGCAGCTTCTAGCCCTACACTTGGGAAGACTCAAGGACCAGGGAAAGCTCGAACACCCCATGGTCTCTATGGCCAAAAGAAATAACGTAGACATCGCTTTACAAGTTGCAAGGGTTTCCCGCGACCTTCTAGGAGCAAATGGGATCGTTGATGATTACCAATCCATGCGGCATATGGTGAACCTTGAAACCGTAAGAACATACGAAGGAACTCACGATATCCATACTCTAGTGCTAGGAGAAGCAGTCACCGGAATGCGAGCGATCTGAAACAACTGACCTAGAACTCCGAGGGGAAACTTTCCAGATTCCAAATATCCCAAAGCTTCGACACTACCCTTCAATCAATACGCGAGCGGCTATTCTTCCAGACTTCGCCGCACCATCCAGGGTTGGAGACGTTAGATAATCCCCAGCGTACGCGAGAGGCCTACCTCTATGGATCTCCTTCTTAGTGATCTCTAAAAGACGAACCATACGTTCTAGATGCCCAACCGGAAAAGCAGGAACTCCTTCCTTGAAACAAAACAGCTTCGTTCCAACGATCTTTCTCATTAGACCGGGAAAAAGACGGTTAACTTCGCTTTCCATCACCAATCTAAGAGAGGAAACATCTTTAGTTGCGAACCGCCGCAAAAAGTCCGGAGTTGCCAGCGCAACGCAAAGTTCAAAACCTTCAGGAACCCTCGAAGATTCTGCGCTTTCTACTGACACTCTTCCCAAGTTCGCTTCTACATTACTCTCAGGAAAACTTTCGAAGCTTCGACCAAAGAAAGGGGATCTCAATAAAATATGGAGAGCAGCCGATGCTTCATAACGAACCCCAAGTAGAAGACTCTTTTCGGCATTTGAGGAAATACTTTCAGATAGTCGGGCAGCGACATGAGAAGGGGTTGCTAAAACAATTGCGTCGAAATGTGTAAGCTCATCAGCGTCCGCCTTCAAACTTATTTTCCCATGACTTAGATCAATGCTTTTGATGTGTGAATCAAGTCGTACTGGCAAGGTACTTTCACTTTTTTCAAGCGCGACCTGTGGTACGTAAAGAGAATCAACACCCTTGCAAAGGTGCTCAAGCGCTATTGCCCTACTTGTCTGTTTTCCATCTAGACAGAACCAGCTAGCCCATTTCCTAGATAAGATTGAGCCCATTCGTTCACCGTAGTACAAACAAGCGTGGCTAAGAATACTACGGTCATCAAATCGATCCATTGACTCTTTTAGATATAAATGTTTAAGTTGAGTCAATCGATAAAGACCGAGTTCACCTCTTCCAAACCCACAAAAATAATCTCTTAGATTCGATACATTTTGAAATCCATGTATTTTGACAGGGTAAAAAAGTGAAGAGTGCTTTGGGTAAAGAGAACGAATTAAAGCGAGATACTCTCCCTTAGCGCTAAAAGATCTTTGCCCTCCGACCTGGGAGATGACTCCATCGATTTCGAAACTCGAGGCTTTCCCACCTAATGAAATTCCTTTCTCAAAGATAGTGGCTTCTATTCCAGATTTTTGGAATTCATTATAAGCGGCTAGCCCCGCTACCCCGGCTCCTATTATGGCCACCCTTGAGAAACTCTGGGACAAAGTCATAAAACAACCTATGTGTAAAACATCTCTCTAGATACCTTTTAGGTTCGCGGACGTACGATTTTGTCTAATGAATCAATAACGTCAAAGAGAGTGTCAAATTTAATAAATCGATGATTCCTTTCCTCAAGTTCTTCTGCCAAGGTCTCCTTTGCAAACACGTAGTCAACAAAGAGAGAAGCGCATAGATCAGAAACTCTTCCATTTCCTATGTGAACGGTACGAACCTCCGGATTTTTAACTACAAACTTCTGGATGCGACTTTTCTTACATACGCCGGTTCCGCATCCGCAAGAGACATCGGGATACCCTGGAGTGACGTGCCATCGATCCCCTAAAATCTCAAGGTGGTTCGCATCGTAGTCAAAAAAGACTTGCTGATGTTGTTGTATTTTATCAAGGTTCCTGTCGAAACCATCGGAAAGAATGCGAAACGGTACTTCTCGGACTTTACACCAGCGAAGCAAATCGTGGGCACCAGGATCCAACGACACGGATTCTAGAAATTTGTCGGTCTCGGCCTCAGAAAACTCGAAGCCTCCGAACAGCTCGCTCGCGTACCTCCAGGGGTCCAAATCTCCCATTTTGAGCTTTTCCCACAGTAAGGATCGTCGTTTGGAGAGATGTTTGCGAGCCAGAGTAGAACCAACATCTTCAATTGCAAAAGTTCCATCAAAGTCGCAAAATATTGCCAAGCTAAAAGTCTGAGTGTTGCTCGTCATCAAAGTCCAGTATAACGGGGCATACACAAGTAACTATCTCAATATCCAGAATAGTAACTCTGGACTCTGGTTCTCTTGTTTCATTTCAAATTTTCGAAATACTTTTTCGCACGACCTGCCAGGTAAACGGAACCCATTACACAAATAAGATCTCGCGGACTCGCCTGAGTCAAGGCGAGACGTAAGGCCTCCTCGGGGTCTAAAATTACTTCGATATCTTCTGCGTCAACGACACGTTCTGCTTCCAAACACAGCTCCTCCGGATCTATTGAGCGTTGTTCATTAGCAATAGTCACGATGATACGACTACTACCGGGAAGTAAAAGTTCGATGAGTTGCTTTATATTTTTCCCGTTGGAGAAAGATACGATCATCCAACGAACTTGAGAATCGAATCGGTCTAAAGCTTCCCGTGCAAATTTTGCTGACTCTGGAGTATGTGCCGAATCAACGAGTACCGTAGGAGAATTACTAACTATTTCGAGCCTACCGGGGAGCTCTGTAGTGGAAAGTGCTTTCGCCGCTTGAGGTTTGCAAATCGAAATGTCAGGGAACCTTCTGACACATGCGAGGGCGATCGCAGCATTTTTCGGTGCAATGCTCCCAAGCAATTTAGTACGGAATGGAATTTTGAATGAACCGTCGTAAATAGTCAGCGGTGTAGTTGAGAAATCGATACCAAAATCCGATCCTAGGACAAAACTTTCGGCGTTTTGAGACTGGGCTCTTTCGAGAACTATTTTTTGCGGTGCGATAGACAAGTCTCCGACCACTACGGGCGAACTGTTCTTAATAATTCCAGCCTTTTCAGATGCAATTTCCTCAAGAGTATTTCCCAAAATTTCAGTGTGCTCCAACTCAATGCTTGTCACACAGGAGACTCTGGCATTAACTACATTAGTTGAATCTAAGCGGCCGCCGAGACCGACTTCCACTATCGCATGGGTGACTGAGAATCTTTTAAATAGGGAGAAAGCTAGAGCAGTTGAAACGTCAAAAAACGTCGGCTGCATTAAGGTACCACGAAGGGATTCAACGTGAGGTTGAAGCCTCAAGACCTCCTCAAAAAGAGCTTTTCCTTCTACCTCTCGCCCCCCTATCCTGTACCTTTCAGTCCATTGTTGGAGGTGCGGTGACGTGTATGTACCAACTTTAACGCCTGCCGAAAGTAAAAGGCTCTCGGCAAACAAAGCGGTTGAGCCTTTTCCTTTTGAACCTGCGATGTGAAGAACTTGGAACGCGAAATGTGGATTTCCAATATGTTCGAGAAGATGAGTTATGGGAGATAACGATAACCTTGGCCTAGGTTTTAAGTTGCTCCTCTCTAGGTTGACCAAACCGTTCAAATAGTTTTCGGCCGAACTAAGATCCGTTATTTCTTGCAAGGTTTTACTTTATAGGGCAAAAGTTACATGCCTCATTGAGCCATGTAACGCTTCCATTTCCTATAGTCCTTAACTGACTCACTGGTACCTTCAACGGCAGGATAATAATATTTTACCGCGTGGCCGCAGGTTCCACATATTTTGTAGCAAAACTTGAAGCCGTCTATTTCTTTTGTTGATCCAACCATCACGCGATTTTCTTCGCTGCAGCAGGAAGATGGTTTAGGTGGCGATACAATCAGCTTGGGATATTCGTTTCTAGGCTCTTCGTCATCCGTGTACCGAATGATGTTTTTCATCACCCGATTTGATCGGTCATCTGTGTTTTGTTTACGAATATTACTTCCGATACGTCTCATAGATCTCTCCTACATACAAGTCAGATTGACAGTTGAATTAATTCAAACTGCTCTTTTGCCAAAGCTTACTTTTGTAAGGCTTCAACTCTTCAAGAAGGTTGCTCAAATTTTGGTATTCCGTCTCACAAGGTGCCCCCCAGGAATGTTTCAATACCGAAGGGCCGGTCTCGTCAAAAACTAACAGCGTGGAGCTTTTCGTCCCATACTCTCCTGCATGAACGCATGTAGCGCCATAAGGCGGTTCACCCTCGTGGCTGCGACAAACCTCCGTGAGCTCAGAAACCCACTCTTGCGGAGGTTTCTCGGCCACCTTCTTTACATTGGTCAAAATCCGAGAAACCTTAGGCGCAATAATATCGTTAGGATCTGAATTACCGATTACGTGAGGGCCAGCCTCACATCTCATCAACGAGACCTTCTCATCATAAGTGGCCATTATTGCACTCTCGGCATCTGCAACGAACAAATTGAACCCATTATACGCCCCATCGGGCAAAGCCTCTAAAGCTTGAGCGGCTTCTCGAATATCCTCGCAGGCTAGAGCATCCATTACCAACAGACCACGTGATCTCCGATTGTCGTCCTTTTCACCAGGGCGATTGGTAATCGCCGCAAAGATTCCTTTGTCATTTAATCCCAGCCAAGTTCCTCCGGCCTGAAGATCCTTTGGAGCGAGAACGACACGTTGCCCGGCTGGACGGATTTCAAAATCACCCACCTGTCTAACGAGCCATTCGTCTCGGTTTGCAGCTACCACTAGAGGAAAGTCGGGGTCACACCTGTGGAGTACGACAAGGGTGCACATTATCTAGTTTTACTCCGTGATTATCTCGAAAGTCTGAGTTCCAACGTCTGAACAGGATCAAAGGCTCGGAGAGGACTAAGCTCCAGTTAGCTGCAACCTCAAACACTCAGCATCTAGTTTCGGTACAGCAGGACAAGTTAGCGCAAATCCCCCTGGGTCACCCGGCTCCATGACTGCTAATGTTCATTCCCTTAACTTAGTTTTCAGACACGATACACTAAGGCCGAAAAGAGGGTGGTAACACTCGTGACTCAGAGTCAGCCTGGATGGCAAAAATCAGACGATAAACGGCGCTTTAAATCTGCCAGTCTACGAGCTGTTGGACTCCTGCTTATAGTCTTTGTGCTGCTCGAGTCAGGCTGCACCACCACAAGGAGCACTAGACCTACCAATTCTGGATTGCCTCCGACGACTCAGAAGAGCGACCCGTCGGGAGCAGATACTACAACCAAACCAACCAAAAAGGCCTCAGGAGCAAACCAGCCGACGAACCGAACACAGGCGGCCGTTGAGGGTGCAATGGTCGGCGCAGTTGTGGGCGGCCAATTAGGCCCTATCGGAGCCGCTGTTGGTGCGGGAACCATGCTCATATATGGAGCCATCACAGGTCAGGTCCCGTTTGGGAAACCCGGGGGCGGAGGCGCGAGGCCGGGCAGGTCCCCAGCAGAAAGTCGAAGAGAGCAGGACATTGAGGCGGAACTTGAAAACGAGATTAACCGACAAGACAACTTGGAGGACCAGATTGAAAATGAGCTCGCGAAGCAGGAAGCCCTCCTAAGGGAAATAGACCGCAAGGAGCAAACTGATCAAGCCGTCTTGCCACCAACCCCCCATTCCGTTCAGGGTTCCGACCCCCTTCTCAAAGGTAACCCTGGAAATCAAACAACAGCCTTACAAACCTCAGACCCTAAAAGACTTGAGCAGGAGATTCAAAAGTTAGAAACCACCATAGAAAAACGCGCTACGCCCTCTCTTCCAATTCAACGCGAACTTCCGATTGCCATTTTTGAGAAAGAAAGACAGGTCATACCGGCTGGCAGATGGAACAACGAACAACCTTTGCAAGTTTCTGTTCGGACACTTGATGCAGACGAGGACGGGACAGCGGAGGAGTTGCGTTACTACGACGAAGAAGATGGCACCCTTCTCCGTAAGGAACTCGATCGCGACTATGATGGCTCGATCGATACATGGATCGAGTACAAAAAAGGTGAAATCAGTCACATACTCCTAGATGAAAACAGAGATAAAGAACCGGATGAATGGCAGACTTACTCATCTTCTGGCCAAATGATCGTTCGTGAAGTAGATCGCAACCATGACGGGCGCAAAGACGCTTTCTTTCACTACCAGGGGGACTCCCTGATTAGAGAGGAGCACGACCTGAACACAGATGGCCAGATAGATCGCGTCAGTTATTTCGAAAACAGAGTTCTGAAACGAGCCGAGGAAGATCTCGATGGAGATGGAGTCATGGATACCTGGCTTCTATACGAACGAGAGGGGGCGGGGCCCGAATTTATCCGGCGTGTTGAGAAAGACACGAATACAGATGGACGCAGGGATACATTCGAGGATTATGAGAAAATCGGCGAGTCAGTCTTTCTAAAAAAGCGCCGGGAGGACAAGAACGCAGATGGAAAAATCGACGTAACCTCTCTTTATGAAAAAGGGAAATTGACCCGGAAAGAAATTAGTGACCCTGACCTCGTCCCTCTTTGATCATCTTCGACTCGAAAGAAACCTTATCGCCCATTATAGTATTCTGTATAGCGGGGGTTAGAACATAATGAGTAAGCAGGACTCTTTCTCCTTCGAGTCCAAGACCAAACAACGTAAGAAAGCTACACGGAGGCGGTCCTCCTCTAGCAACGATGCAATCAATGCCGACGAACGAGAGAACCGAAAGGGAAAATCACACAGTAAAGGCCGTTCGGAACAATCGAAGGCGCGAAGAATTCGTTCAAATGCATCCGATTTGGCGAAGGCTCAGCGCGACATCTCGGTTTCGGAATTTTTCGCGAAGAATCGACACCTTTTGGGCTTTGATAACCCTGCAAAGGCACTGTTGACAACGGTAAAGGAGGGAGTGGACAACTCTTTGGATGCCTGCGAAGAGGCAGGAATCTCACCTGAGATCGAAGTACAGATACAACAAAAAAGCGAATCCAGATTTTTAGTTACAATTTGCGACAATGGTCCTGGTATTCTTCGTGCCCAAGTTCCAAAAATTTTCGGACGACTGCTCTATGGATCAAAATTCCACAGACTACGTCAGAGCAGAGGACAACAGGGCATCGGCATTAGTGCCGCGGGAATGTATGGACTTTTAACCACAGGGAAACCGATATCAATCGTCACTCGCACAGGAAAGAGTAAATCGGCTCACTACTTCGAATTAGTCATCGACACAAAAACGAATCAGCCTAGAGTGAAAAAAGATGAAGAAGTCGATTGGGACCGTGATCATGGCACCCAAGTACAGATCGAACTAGAAGGCGGTTATCGAGGGGGACAACACTCGATCGATGCCTACATTCATCAAATCTCATTGGCAAACCCTCACGCATCTATTGACTTCTTACCGCCTAGCACGGAAAGCAAATCACAAGAAACTGTTCGCTTTCCCAGAGTTACTAAAGAGCTCCCTCCCGAAACCGAAGAGATAAAACCCCATCCCTACGGAGTCGAACTTGGCGTTCTCATGCAAATGTTTCGAGATACGACGGCACGGAATCTCAAAGGGTGCCTTGTAAAGGACTTCTCCAGGGTTTCCGCCAGAATCGCGGAAGAGATCTGTTCTAAAGCCAAAATGCAACCTTCTCGACGCCCTAAGGACATGAGTCGGGAAGAGGCAGAACGTGTCCACCAATCTATCTCCGATGTAAAGATCATGGCCCCTCCGACGGACTGTATTGCCCCAATCGGAGAAGAATTAATTGGACGTGCTTTAAGAGCGGAGGTTAAAGCTGATTTTTATGCTTCGATAACTCGTAGACCAACCGTTTACCGTGGAAACCCTTTCGCCGTCGAAGTTGGCTTAGCCTATGGAGGTGAATTGTCGGGGGAAGACAGTGTAACCGTTTACAGATTCGCAAATCGGGTCCCGCTCCAATACCAGCAAGGTGCCTGTGCCATGACAAAAGCTGTCTCAGGAACCGACTGGAAATCGTACCAGATGCAGCAGCCCCGCGGAGCCCTTCCTGTAGGGCCAATGGTACTAATGATCCATATTGCAAGTGTCTGGGTTCCCTTTACTTCTGAAAGCAAGGAAGCTATCGCGCATTACCCTGAAATAATTAAGGAGTTGAAACTCGCCTTACAGGAGTGTGGAAGGCAAGTCGCAACACATATAAGGAAGAAAAAAAGGGCAGAGGATGAAAACAAAAAGCGAGCCTACATTGAGAAATACATTCCCCAGGTAGCCATAGGACTTCAGCAAATTTTAGGACTATCAGAGAAACAGACTGGAGAAGTTGTATCCGATCTAACACACGTGCTTGAGCATAGTAGGAAGCACTAACAGGAAACCTTTATGGCTGCACGGCGAACTAAAAAAACCGGTAAGAAAAAATCGACCAAAAAGAACAAACGCGAGAGCGAAGACCTTGATGGAACCACGGTCGAAGCAATCGTGAATACGGCCAAAGGCGTTCACTCTCTAATAGGGAAGCTCAAAAAACCAGATCTTTCATTTCCCATCCGGTCTTTGGGCAATGTTTCCTATTCTGAGAAACGCGGCTATTTTGAAATCGGAAAACTCAGGAAGACACGAACTCTTACTGTTAACACGGTAAAGAGTTTTGCACAGACTCTGCGAATGATGGGCCTATCAAAAGAGCTCGTCGAATCTTCAGATTTTGCTACGAAGCGTGATGCCTACTACCAAAGCAAAAACTGGGAAGATGCGCGCTTTGACGAACAAAATGAATCAGACGCCGTAATGGATGACATCGAAGCTTTATTCTCCACCAGTGGAGTATCAAGAGAACAACTCCGATTTGTACCAGACGAGCACGGAGGTGCCGTTGCAGGACAACTAGTTGTCCTGGACCCAGACAGAGAAACCGGAGAAGTCGAGCGGATAGACTGCACTCGCTTTGGGTCTGGTGCCTACTCGATACCCTCATCCGTTGAACATCTTTCTTTTGAAACGAACGCTAAATTTATTCTCGCCATTGAGACGGGTGGCATATTTCAACGATTACAAAGTCATAAATTCTGGCAAACGGCCAACTGTATTTTGGTTTCTATGGCCGGCGTTCCCACAAGGGCAACGAGAAGATTTATAAGAAAACTTGCAGACGAATGCTCTATTCCTGTTTTTGCCTTTGTTGATTGTGATCCCTACGGAATATCTAATATTTACAGGACTCTAAAGGTAGGTTCCGGAAATGCTGCCCATCTTTCTCAGTTTTTTTGCGTCCCACAGGCGCGATTTTTAGGCGTTACGCCGGAGGATATCCAGCGATACGACCTACCTACCCATCCTCTTCTTGAAGTAGACATAAAACGAGCAAAGGACGCCTTAAAAAATGACCCGTTCTTTAAATCCCATAAGGCATGGCAAAAAGCAATTAACCAACTCTTAAAGATGGGCGTTCGTGCGGAGCAACAAGCACTTGCCAAATGGGGCTTGAACTATGTGATCGAAGAGTACCTCCCGCAAAAGCTTTCTGACACAGAAAGGTTCCTTCCTTAAGACCAGCATGTTCTAGCTTTGACTTAGTCAGGAGCATAAATGAGATTAGCCGTTTTTGAAAATCCCTTACTCATTTTCACGACCAACTCCCCCTCAGGCCCAACACGAGATGCAACAAAGGCCTCTGTGCCCCTTGCCTTCTCGACAAGATCAAGACCTTTTTCAACGTTAAGTACAAGGAGTGCCGTGCTCCAAACTTCCGCCTCTGTTGAGGTCCGAGAAACTACCATGGCCAACACTTCTCGATTGACCGGCATGCCTGTCGCCGGGTCAAAGATATGTCCAAATTGTCTCCCTTTAATCTCGGTCACTTTTCCATGACTTCGAGAAACTGAGAGAGCTTGATCAGCCAAAGACACTTGTCCAATAAAATCCTGCCCAAATCCACGAACAAGCAAGGTCCATGACTCAGCATTTCGTGGGCTACCCAAGGCTAAGGTGCTGCTCTCTCCAAATGAAATCAACGCACGTTCGATTGATTCGCGAGCTAGAATCTGCTCGACTTTATCAAGAGCGAATCCTTTTCCAATCCCCCCCAAGTCGAGACTCATCCCCTTTGGCAACAACACACTGTTGCCAACTATTTTAAGCTTGGGCACGCCGACCTTTGAGAGCGCGTTGTTTATAGAAAAACTTGAAGGCACAGAGTCAGCTTGAAAGGATTTTTTCCAAAGGTGGGTTAGTGGACCGACAGACACATCAAAAGCGCCATCGGTAGCGTCAAAATAATGCCTGGCAAGTCCCAGGACCTCTGCGAGGGTGTCGGAGACCATAACCGTCGGTCCTCCGGATGAGCGATTCAATATTGAAAGCTGACTATCTTCTCTATATGAAGAAAGTTCGGACTCGATCCGGTCGACCTCTTCGAAAATTGAATTGAGTACGCTGGCCGCCCCTTTTTGCACGGTAACTTCGAGGATGGTCCCCATCGCATAACGGCCATCCGTCACATGTTCATCTTCTGGTCCACAAAAGGCCTCTAGGGGTAAGAGACAAAAAAGCAGAAAATAAGTACTCGCAACTAGACTACGTATCACGGTTCCTTGTCGTACTGTCCTTTATAGTTCTTGCTGTTGCCTCGAAAAACGGCCCAAAGCGAGATGAAGATTAAGGTCGCCAAACTGGCCTGCAACAATACGAATCCTAATACCTTGAGAATTGCGAAGTCCGGCGACACAAATCGGACTAGCCAACCGGCACCTTCGTCTAGAAAAGCAGAGAAAAAAGGAACTGCGATTAAAAATGCCTTCGTACTTCCTTTTAATTGTACGAATAACATAAGGTGGGTAAGGACGAGGAGAAGCATCCCCATCGCGAATAGATGAAAATGTGAGATCTCCAGCATGCCCAAGTAGGATCGTGGTGAAAGAAACGCCTCTTCGTTTCCAAGGTAATAACCGACGACGGAACTAGGGCTCAAGTTCATCTTGTTAAAGTACAAAAGTGCATTAGTAACCCAGAGAAGAGCGACGTAGAAGGAGTAACAAACAACAATTGTCTGGAGAAGCCTATTACGACTCCACTCTCCGGTTATAACAAAGCGCAATTTAATCCTTATCGCTCAAGAGCGAGTTCGCGGCCGTTCTCTTCTCGAGAAGAACATGATATGTCGCCAGTGCCCGCCTCACAGAACTAGTAACTGCCTGGCTAGTTAGTGTTGAACCTACGATACCGTGAATTTTTTGATTAAGACTCAAGTCGGGGTCGAGAAATCTATCCTGAAATTGCCGTAACCAAACTACATGAGGAATATAATCGGCAGGCTCATAAAACGCTAAAAGTCTGAGCCGACTGATCTGACCGGTCGGCGAAATAACCAATAAAAAGGCCTCCGGTAAGGTACGCACCGTGTGCACGTCGATTAGGGCGTAACCAATAACTCTCTCGTCAACAAAACCGGTATAGAGTCTGAGAATCCGAGAATCGAGACGGGCCTTGGCCAAACGTTGAATCCGTTCAAATTGCCCATCATTCAAATAAACAGTCTCGTCTGTCACCCTTGTGGCAGTCGGAAACGCCTCAGAAATGGCTTGCTTCCTGCTGGCATAAACTTTGCCTTCCGCTGGCTGTACAAAGGCCAAGACGAACAGGACAGGTAGAGCGAACATTAGATTCAGGGGCATGCGGGGCTTCAACTTCTCACCTAGAGGTGTTCTTTTTGGAAATGAAAAGCGTTTTCAATTCCAAAATTTACAACCGATAGATCACCGTGTCAAAATCTTTTATGGATAAATACTCTTTGCTGTTGGGGGTTTAACGCAAAAGATCTTCGGCAGAATACGCAATATGATCCAAAGAGTGCTGAGCAAGGGTACGAAGTCGAGCGCGCAGGCCAGACGTTAAAGCAAGCCCCGATTT
>DKAI01000113.1:5241-6848 GCA_002450755.1 Deltaproteobacteria bacterium UBA6930 | reverse complement strand
CACTAATGGACGTCGCCCGATAGCAAGTAGAACTTGATCCGCCTCGATCTCCAAATCTTTCTCATTTTGCTTTAGCGAGAGACAAGCCGATTTCGAGGTGACCGCCACATCGTCGAAGCGGGTGTTCATAATGAACTTAATTCCCTTTTTCTGTAAAGAACGTCGAAGGACAACAGAGAGTTCTTCATCGGCTCCCGGCAAAACCTGGTCAGCCATTTCGACAACCGTGACCTTTGCGCCATACATCGAGTAGATATATGCAAATTCGATCCCTACGGCACCCGCCCCCACTATCACTATTCGTTCAGGTACTTCTGAAGACTCTAGGGCTTCTCTCGATGTCAAAATTCTTTTGCCATCAATCGTTAAACCTCTCGGAACAAAGTCCTCCGACCCCGTTGCTAGCAAAATATGAGCTGCTTCAACTTGCACTTCTTTTGGAGAATGTACATTGAGTCCTCTCTTTCCAGAAAGCCGACCTTCGCCTTGAAAAAATTCGATTTGGTTTTTTTTGAGTAGGGAGTGAACACCTTTGCATAGAGTGTCTGAAACTTTCCGACTATGAGCGATCGCTTTGCTGTAATCCAGCTCCAATACCCCTGAAGAAGAAATCCCAAAAGTCTCACCATGGAACTTAAGATTTTCAACCCACTCGGCCCCAGTTAATAAAGCCTTAGTCGGAATACAGCCCCAGTTCAAACAAACCCCACCTGGACGTTCACGATCAATAATTGCGACTTTCTGACCCAGCTGTGCCGCGCGAATTGCCGCTACGTAGCCTCCAGGGCCAGCTCCGAGCACCGCTAAGTCTGACTGAAAAACAGAACTCACTTTGTCACTCCTGCATGTCTCACCCCAGGGAAACACTTCTTGAGACGAGATCTAGGGTAGTTACCAACTTATGCAACTGAGATAGACTTCACAACCGGTCTAAGAACCGAAAGGATAGCAATTTAACTTTGCCTCACTCCACTTCTCCGTTTCCTTGGCTCGTCCACTTACTAACTTCCTCGGGAGCACTTCTAGGATTCTTCACTCTACTTGCCCTAGAAGAGAGAAATTTTCACTTTGCCGCCCTCCTGAGCCTGGGCGCTCTTTCTGTTGACTCCCTGGACGGAACTGCAGCTCGATGGGTGGATATTAGGAAGAGGTTGCCGGACTTCAACGGCCGTCGACTTGATGACATCGTAGACTATCTAAACTACGCGATTGTACCGGCCTACTTTATGCTGGCGGCCGAATCATTAGCCCATCCGGCGTGGGCGTGTCTGCCAATTCTCTCAAGTGCGTTCGGCTTCTGCCACCTCGAAGCAAAAACTCGTGATGATTTTTTCAGAGGCTTTCCCTCCTATTGGAATATTTTGGCGATTTATTTGTGGTGGTATGAAGTTGAACCGTGGTTATCAACGTTAATCGTAGTCACCCTCTCAGTCTCGGTCTTTTGTCCTCTTAAATTTATATACCCAAGCAAGTTGAAACGGTTAAGGAAGACAACGTGTATTTTGGGAGCATTCTGGGTGATTTCAGTCGTAGGAGCCATTCTCTCGACGGATGTCAGGCTAGCAAGCAATTTAATGATTCTATCTCTCGCATATCCGCTCTACTAC
>DKAI01000113.1:0-4860 GCA_002450755.1 Deltaproteobacteria bacterium UBA6930 | reverse complement strand
GACATTAAAGTATCCGCAACACTTACTCCCGACATGTAAGAACCTGCAAGTCTTAGCCTAGGATGTGTTTTTGCAAGACTCTCCTTAATTTTATCAATCAAGAGATGGTGATGGGCACCCGGCTGGGGCACCGCATATTCCCAACGATTAATGTCCAAAACTGTTCCTAAGTCGGAAGTTCCCAGGGTCTTTTCCAGGCCATCTGCCACAGAAACAATTAATTCCTCGTCAGTCGCGTCAAATACATTTGGCCAAGAACGACCGCCAACCATACCCATAACTAGCTCACGTCCTTCTGGCGCCCGCCCCGGGAAAACTCGACTTGGAAACAGTGCTCCCAAAAGCCTTAAAGAGGCTTCTCTAGGTACAAGAAAACCGAACCCACGAATAACCTCTCTAACTTCAACAGGATCAAAAGCCAGAGCTAGACTTGCCAAAGCCGTATAATTAATCTCCCGAAGGTAATGGCTGACGCCTGGCATTTCCGATTGGACGAGACGTGCCGTTTCGTGCGATGGCGTTGATATTATAACTCTGCGAGAAAGAATGCTTCGACCTTCTGATTCAATCCGATAAACTCCGTTTTCATAATTAAGTTCCAACACCTTCGTGTTGTAACTAATTTGATGCCCCAAAGACTCAGCAATATCTCTGGCAAAAGCATGCGCTCCATCGCCCGCGCTATAAGACCCTCTTAAACCTCTAGGGCCCCCTCGAAGAAGTTGCTTAACCGCTCCGCTTAAAACAGAGCCATACTCTTTCTCCCACGAAACAAGTTTCGGAAATACTGCGAAGGCACCTAACTCTCTTTCGTCACCGGCATAAACTCCCAGAAGGAAAGGAGCGATCGCCCGCGCGAGAAGTTCAGGACCGAACCGGCGACAGATAAAATCAGCAACAGACTCAACGTCCCCATTTCCAGCCTTTCGGAACAATTCACTTATGACTCGAAATTTTCCTCCAGTCGAAATTAAGGGAGTCGTCAATAGGCCAAAAAAAGACTCTGGTAACCAAAGCAGTTTGTTGTCAAGAAATAGAGCACGGCTCTTTGACTCTGGGCCGGCGGGAATCAGAGTCCGCAGAAAACCACTTTCTGAAAGCCATTGCAAAGCTTCAGCGGGAATTCTGAACGCGTTAGGCCCGCATTCATACAAATAACCAGCTTTACGAGAGGTCTGAATCACCCCCCCAGGCACTGACGAACTTTCAAGAACAAGTAGATGCTTCGCCCGTTTAGACGCCTCCGCTGCAGCCGAAAGCCCAGAGATACCTGCTCCAACTACAACTAGATCTAGCACCTCGTCGGTCAAGTTCCCGCCAGTGCTCTTACTGCATCGGTAAACGAACGTACACCGGCAACGGGGGTATCAGGCCTACATCCGTGACCTAGGTTTACAATGTAGCCACGAGCGCCTTCAGCCTCATTCGCCATCTCTCGAACTCGGTTGAACAGCTCCACGGGAGGAAGACTAAGCTCGTCAGGAGGAAGATTTCCCTGCAAAGCAACCTTACCTCCAGTGAGTTTGACCAAGTCTCGCAAAGACATGGAGCTACCCGCAGAAAAAACGTCACAACCCGACTCGAGCATTGGTTGCACAAGGTGGCAGGCCTCACCACCAAACAAAACAAAAGGAACCCTTCCGGAGATTGATTTAGCAATCTTTTTGATCACCGGGAGAACAAATCGCCTGTACTGACTCTCGGTAAGAATACGTGCCCATGTATCGAAAAGCTGAACAGCTTGGGCGCCGGCGTCTACCTGGGCTCGTAAGTAAAGAATTGTCTCCTCTCCAAGCTTCTTTATTAGATCAATCAAAAAGTCTGGATCCCGATCAGCCAGTTCCTTAACAAAAGAAAACTCGCCCGTCGGATCTCCTTTACCATTTAGTAAATAGCAAGCCAATGTAAAAGGAGACCCAGCAAAGCCAATGAGAGGTATGTGTCTGCTTTCGAGAGATCCTCTTAGTCTCCGGATTATTTCAAAAACGTAAGGAACAGTTTTCTCCGGATCCTTGGCCCTCAATGCATTCAGTTGGGACCATTCGCGTATAGGTTCTAAAATTATTGGGCCTGGCGAAAATTCGAGATCTACGCCCATACCTAAGATAGGAATAAAAATATCTGAGAACAGGATGACGACTTCGCTTCCAACAAGGTCAATTGGTTGTAAAGAAACCTCTACAGCTCTTTCCACATCTGCGCACATTTCCAGGAAGCTCACGCCGCTACGAACTTCCCGATATTCTGGTAGATACCTTCCGGCCTGCCTCATAAGCCAAACCGGAGGCCGATCGACTGGCTGCCCTTTGCAAGATCTCAGAAATCGCTTTTCGGGGGTGAGCAGCCTAATAGCCTCCCAGGAGCGCCCAGCGATTGCGATGAAAACTAGAGTCTCCAAAAGTTAGTTCACAAGCACGAGCACGCTTAAGATACAAACCGATATCATATTCGTCCGTCATCCCTACTCCGCCAAACATCTGAACACCTTCATTTGATGCCAGCAAGTAGGCATCGGAGCAACGAGCTTTAGCTAGCGAAACTAGCTTCGAAGAGTTTTCCGACTCCTCGTCTATCGCCCTCGTGCACGCCATCGTCGCACTCCTCGCAAGTTCTAATTCAATGAAGATATCCGCAGCCCGGTGCTTCAAGGCCTGAAAGGACCCCACTGCCGTCTCGAACTGCTTCCTCTCCTTAACGTGATCCATTGTCAATTTGAATGCCTGTTGCATTCCTCCAAGCATCTCGGAGCATAAGCCAGCCGTAGCGTAATCAACCACGTCTTCGAGCAAAGTGGCTCCACGGTGCAATTCTCCGACAAGAGCATTCCGTTGAACAAAAACCCCTGAAAGAGATACTACTGCTGAATTTCGAAAATCTACTCTTGTTTGTCTTGTCACCACGAGACCATCAGCGTCGGAGGGTACCAAAAAAATCGAGATACCCTCTGAAGAACGCGAATCTCCCGCAGTTCTGGCAACTACCAAGAAGCAGTCTGCTACATGTCCATCGAGGACCAAAGTTTTTTCTCCTGTTATAGAGAAACCGTTATTAATATCCTCGGCTCGCGTCTCAACGACATTAAGATCGTAGCGGCTGCCCAGTTCTTGGTAAGCAAGGGATATGATTTTTTCGCCGGCTGCAATACCTGGTAGCCAGGTACCCTGCTGATCTTTGGTTCCGCCTCGAATCAGCATCTGCCCGCCGAGTAAAACAGTGGAAAAAAATGGTTCTGGGGCCAGCCGAGAGCCTAAACCTTCAAGGACTATCGCGAGGTCAGCCAAACCCATGCCGGCCCCTCCATACTCTTCTGGAATAGAAATTCCAACCCAGCCTAGTTCGGCCATTTCTTTCCAAAGCGCCTTGGAATACCCCGTGTCGTCATTGGAGTCACGTAAAGCCCGAAACCTTGAGACAGGAGAACGTTCTTCAACAAAATCTCCCACGGTTTTGCTAATCAGCTCCTGATCTTCGCTTAGAACAAGTTGCACTATCAAACACCTCTAATCTGGGAGTCCTAAAACTCTCTTTGCAATAATATTCCTCTGTATCTCTGACGTGCCGCCTTCAATAGAATTACCGCGCGACCTTAACCATTCTCGCGTTCTACCAAGCTCTTCGTCTTCAAAACCCGTACCCTCCCATCCAAGTGACTGCGGTCCTGCAATTTTCATAAGTATGTCGTACCTGCGTTGGTTTAGTTCCGTTCCGTAAACTTTAAAGAGAGAACTCTCAGCGCCCGGCTGTTGGCCCGCACGAGCGGCATCCCGAGTGCGCTGAACTGTATACTTAAATGCCGCAGTATCCATCTCATTTTGCACAATACGATCGCGAAGCACCGCATCTGCGACCTCGCCTCCGCCTCCATAGACGTAAGACTTAGCCATCTCAGGCAAGGTCTTCGCTTTTTTACCCTCTGCGGCACCTCCGAATGCATCGGCAATCATCGAACGCTCATGCCCTAAAAGAGCTTTCGCAACTGTCCAACCCGCATTCTCTTCCGTAACGACATTCTTTCGGGGAACTCGAACGTCCTCAAAATAGGTCTCACAAAAAGGCGAGGAACCACTTATCAGTAAAATAGGCGATACACTAATACCAGGCGTCGCCATATCAATAAGGAGAAACGTAATCCCTTCTTGCTTTTTCGCTCCTGGATCCGTTCTCACTAGCGCAAAAATCCAATCGGATTTGTCTGCATAAGACGTCCAAACTTTTGTCCCATTGATAATGTAGTCGTTGCCGTCGACCTCGGCCCTTGTCTGGAGAGACGCGAGGTCCGACCCCGCACCAGGCTCTGAATAGCCCTGACACCAGCGGACCCGACCCTTGACTATTGAAGGTATATGTTGAGCTTTTTGTTCGTCTGTACCAAAGCGTAGTAGGGTGGGACCAATCATCGTAAGTCCGAATCCAATCAAAGGCGCAGGAAGCTTCAAGCGAGAGACTTCCTCCCTAAAAACCTTATGTTCATCGTCGGAAAGACCCGCACCACCGTATTTCTTTGGCCAAGTAGGTGCAGTTAGACCCTTCTCCGCGGCTAGAGAAAGCCATTCCTCTTGCTCGGGATGGGGGAAAATCGGGTTTCGCCCTCCCCAACATCCTTCCAGGACATTGTTCCCAATCCCCTTTAGTGCGCCGGGAGCACTGCTCTCAAGCCATTCTCGAATTTCCTCGCGGAATATCGTTAATTCAGTCATTTTTTCTTTCCATCCTACGTTTGAGGTCTAGAGATCGTCCTTAGAGGACGAGTGTTCATATTGTAGCTACCTTATCTGCTGTGCGAATTCTACTGGCCAGCCCCCGAGGTTTTTGTGCCGGAGTGGACCGGGCCATCGAAATCGTCGAGCTCGCCTTGGCCCG
>DKAI01000036.1:3181-3680 GCA_002450755.1 Deltaproteobacteria bacterium UBA6930 | reverse complement strand
AAAGCCTCTAGCATCAGCAAGTGGATTTTCTTGGTCATAGTCCCAAAGAATACTGCCTTCGTGGTCCTCGGTATAAGCGTTGACCAGAAGGACACAACCCGAGATTGGATCAAAATCTTGATCGTTTTGAACGGTGATCCCATATTCGATCTCCGTTCCCATAACCTTGGGTATGGCCATTCAGGCTCCTAATCTGAGTTTCGGTCTAAACGTATTGGCCTGATTCGATGTTTTCTATCGAACGTTCCTTGCGACTTATACCTGAAATTAAGGTACGCACATTGATTATACGCTCACCTTTGCGTCCGGAAATTCTTGCCCAATCATCAGGATTCGTTGTGTTAGGAAGATCTTCGTTCTCTTTGAATTCTTCACGGACTGCTTCATGAACATCACCGACCTTAATGCCTCTTTCGCCTGCATCTATCGCACGCTTGACAGCTTTTTTCTTGGCCCTAGCAACGATATTTTCGATCATTGCTCCACTTGAGAAATCTTT
>DKAI01000036.1:0-2802 GCA_002450755.1 Deltaproteobacteria bacterium UBA6930 | reverse complement strand
TCATCCGTTGAGTACATCTCTTCGATCACCTCGGCAATCATTCCATCTACGATCTTTGAGGAGTCGCTCCCATAAAGACGCTCACAGTCAGAATGAAAAGGTAAATCCGTCGTCAAATATTTTGTAAATATTTCTCGAGCAGCCAACTCGTCGGGTCTGTTTACTTTGACTTTAAGATCTAGCCTCCCGGGACGAAGAACCGCTGGGTCGATTAAATCTTGCCTATTGCTAGCTCCGATTACGATCACGTTAGTCAATGATTCGACGCCATCAATCTCCGACAAAAATTGTGCAACCACGGTAGCTTCCATGTCAGAAGAAATTCCCGAACCTCGCATTCGAAACAAAGAGTCCATTTCATCAAAGAAAATTACGACAGGTACATCCTCGCTTGCCTTTTCACGAGCGCGCCTAAACACCTCTCGAATCTTGTGCTCTGTCTCACCAACATACTTATTCAGAAGTTCCGGGCCCTTCACATTAAGAAAATAAGCTGGCGTTGCACGACCCGTCCGACGTTCAATGCTTTTCGCAAGGCTGTTTGCCACTGCTTTAGCAATCAAAGTCTTTCCACATCCGGGGGGACCATAAAGCAAGATTCCTTTAGGAGGTGAAAGTTGATGTTCTCGAAAAATATCGGGATGCAGATAAGGCAATTCAATCGCATCTCTCAAAATCTCTACCTGTTCTTCCAAACCACCGATATTTTCGTAGGAAACGTCTGGAATCTCCTCAAGTGCCACTTCCTCTGCAGCGGACTTAGGCATCTTTTCAAATGCAAATTGGGTCCTAGGATCAACCATTAAATGGTCACCAGATTTGATCGGGCCATCCCGTAAGGGCGATGCTAAAGTCACGACTCGCTCATCGTCCGTATGTCCGAGCACTATTGCCCTACCATCGCCAAGAACTTCCATAACCGCACAAATTTCACCGCGCTGGGTAAACCCTGCCGATTCTACTACGTTGAAAGCTTCGTTCAGGACCACAAGCTGCCCTTCTTGCAAAGTCGCAACATCTAATTCCGGGTGGGCGTTAACGCGCATGGCTCTACCATCCGAAACAATTTCCACTGTTCCGTCCTTGTTAGACTGTTGAAAAACTGCATACGTATTAGGAGGAGAACAGAGCTTGTCTACTTCTTCCTTCAGGAGCTCGATCTGTTGCTTAGCCTCTTGCAGAGTGTGCACCAATTTCTCGTTCTGACGCTCAGCATCGGTTATTTGTTCTCGAGAATTTTGAAATCGTCGCCGGAGGGACTCATGCTCTGCCAGCACCCTCTCCATTCTGCGCCGAAATTCGACTGAGTCACCACCGAAGAAACTCATCGCTTGCCTAAGATCGTCAATTTCTTCCTGAAATGAACGGCCCATTTCTCTCCGCGCTCCCGACCTGGAAGCAGGAGCTCCAGGTTGACGAACACTCCGACCAAGGCGATTACCTCTGGACTCAGAATCATCCTCACTCATGGCGCCCCTTCCCCTTGAGACCGCGTCGACGATGCAATTAAGCTCTGTGAACCTGCGAGCAAGGCATTCATCAACTGTTGTCGTCCTTTATGAGTTTTCTCGATATTTCCCGGAAACCTTCTTTTGCTTCCTTAGCTCATTAGGCTCCGGAACCTGTCGACCCTTCGTCACACGAGAACCTGTCGTTTCAGCGTAAATTTTCTTCTTTATAGGAAAAACTCGGAAACCCTTGTTTTTCCTATAGTTTTACCGTTTTAAGTGTACCAGAGGCGACAAGACTGTCAAGCTAATCGCTCGGGCTAGTTTGGCCTAAGTATTCGTTTTTCAAACGCTTTTTGTTTTCGGCCTGCTTCGCTCCGATGGGCTGCAAAACCTACGCTCCGATGTCCCCTAAGCGCTTATTGTCTTAATCTGGCCCTTGGCTCCTACTCGCCGTCCGAGAGCCGTGGACAGTACGCAACATCTCATAATAAAAACATCAGAATTATTAACGTATTTCTAAGACCCTCATATCCTCAGATATTTGAAACTTAAAAAGGCTCTCCTCTAGGCCTTGATCCGTTCGAACATTTGAGAATTTTATCCGAGTTCTGTTACCGAATGGATCGATGATCTCCGTTTCTGAAACATGACCCGTCCGAGAATTGATTCTTAGCTTTGCCCTTTCAAAAAGAGAGTCCTCCCCTGGAGTTAAGAGCAGGCTTACAACAGGACTCCCGCAACCTTCCACTTCGAGGCCGAACTCTTCTCTTAAATCAGACCCGCTCAAAAGAAAATCTAAAACTCCACCACTTAGGCCTCCACCTTTCCCAGGCAGTACCTGAACTTCCTTGTTAGCCAGATCAAAAATCCAGGTTTTCTCTCCATCGCTCACAACTAAACCTGGATCAGGTGTAAAATATTCCCAACGCACGGATTTGGGTTCGCTGAACTTGAAGGCCCCGGAACTTACACTCTTACTTCCAACCTCTCCGAGAGCAACATTCCAATTCTCCTGGATAAAGTCTGCGCTCAAATCGCCGAAGCCGTTGAAATAGTTCTGCGCAAGATTCAAAGTTTGGTCCAAGCAATCGGTTTTCTGTTGCGATGGACTTATCGCCTTAGCAGGATCGTAAAAAGTTTCCCCATAGGCGGACAACCCGAAAAAAGACACAAGGACAACGCTCGGAAAGATCCTGTTTAGTCGGGGCACAATTAAGAGTCTCTCCATAAACAAAAATCGAGAGATCCTAGGCTACTCATAGCCCTCCCCTAACGGTCGAACGAACACCTCACGTTCCTTAGAACCTACTTGAGGACCAATTGCGCCTTCTTGTTCCATCTGTTCAACAAT
>DKAI01000188.1 GCA_002450755.1 Deltaproteobacteria bacterium UBA6930 | reverse complement strand
CCGTCTCCCATGCCGTGACCCGCGAAAGCAAAGAAAATCCAAATCCCTCCGGATAAAAATAGAGTTGCGGCTTTTCTAAAAGAAAGATTCATTTTTTACTTACTCCGCGCGAAGCAAATGCCACAATTCCACCGAGTATCAACCCGATTGCTAACGCCAGGCTCAACAACCCAAACCAACGAGGAGCCAAGGGCTTCACTTGCCCAAGAAGTAACTCGTCTTTTAATCCACTCCAAACCGGAATTTCTTTGCGGTAGTAAGCCTCGTTGAAAAAAGGTCGAAGACTCACACCTCTCGCCAAGGGCATTGCATTCAAGCCGAGAAATTGCTCGTATACAATCGCACTGATATTTCCGCCAGGATTGATTCCGCGAGTAGTTATCCCTTTCGGCTTATGGTCATGGATTAACCAGATCCCAGGACCGTAGCTATGCAATCCATCGTTTTTTGTTTGTAAAAGCAGATCCGCCCGCTGAGCGGGACCGATCCATACCACGTCTCGAATCGACTGCCGGGCTTCCTTAACTTGAACACCATCTTCGTGAGTCACAGTAACCTTGTGGCCATGCGTATGTAACGAAATACCTTCGGAGCCTCCGTTCAATACACGAATTTTCACCTTCTGATTCTCACCTACAACTATCAGCGATTCTCTCAGCGTGTAGGGAAACGAACGGCCATTTAAAAGGAAGAACTCGGGTAACGCCGAGGGTGCAGTACTATCGTATGTCCGATTAGTGGCCTGAGCAATCAATCGCGGATCATTAGCCGATCGTGCTAACTGCGAAAGGCTCTCGTCCATATCCTGGTAATGCATATCATATTCTTTGTCGTATCTTGCTCTGGATGACCTTGAGGGAGCCCTAACGTGACCAGCACCAACATTAAGACTTTGTAACCAGTTATTAGGACGATTCTCCTCAACGACAAGCATTCCCTGCAAACCCATCATTACGTGCACATTCGGTTGAACATGGCAGTGATAAAACATGGTCCCCGTCTGACGAGGAGTTAGTTCGTATGCCCTGCTTTCGCCTGGCATGACCGGCAGCTCGCTAGCCTGCGGCACACCATCGTTTCCTTCACCTAAGTGCGTCAGAAAAGGATGGTCTACTCCGTGAAAGTGAATGGTATGCGGTAAATAATGCGTATTCTCGAGGATGACTTTTAGACTATCCCCCTGTTCGATTCTTATAACGGGAGCGGGCGCCCTAAGGAGTGATTTCGCTTGGAGACTCTCAAAGTTTTCAGTCGCCATGCCACGCGTTTTAGGAGCAAATACCCAAAACGTTGGCCTAATCCCGGGGGCAACATCATACATAGGGAACGGCTCCAACATATCATTCGAGCGACCGTTCAGCTCGATTGCTTCGAGACGAATAACAATTTCATCAGGATCTCCATCGCCATCCTTGTCATTGCTCTTAACCACTGAAGTCGGCCCAAGAGCCGTCTTCATTAGAACAGACTGAGAAATTACGTTAGTACCCTTAACAAAGGCGGCTATCTCCTCAGGAGAGTCCGGTCGGCAAAGGGGTGATTCTTTAATTTGTACGCCTTCTATCTCCCTTGCCGCTCTCCAGGAAGAATATCGATCGTCACAGGCGACCTCGACGTCTTGCGACCTGAAAGGAACTGAAGGAGGAGGGGCATCGGTATGCGGAGCAAATAGTCGATCTTGAATATCGGTAATCGGGCTCGGAAGCCGTGAAGAAGGCCATAGCCAAATTCCCACGATCATAATCGAGATCGCCAATGCTGCGAGAAGGAGAAAGGGGCGCATCATGCTCCAATCTTAAGCGAGTCTAAGCTCTCCCGCTCGGGCGTGAGAATCTTCTTTAGAAGGCTAGAATGAAACTATGACAGCAAAGAAACCTATTTCAACGCAATCTCAGGCCCCGGACGAACAAGAATCCAGTTCGGCTTCTAACTCCAAGCCAAATACCACAAAAGCATCAGCGGTCCACCTCGGGCACATTTTTTCCCTACGCCCTAAGGTAGAGACGTCGTTCGAAGCGCAACATCTCCAAAGCGCCAAGGTTTTTCTTCAGGATGAAAGGTTTTCTGATTTAGACTCTGCTGCCCGTGCGGTCGCGAAAAAGGCCTTGGAACTCACCCGCAAATCGGGCTCCAAGAAGGCGCGACAGGACAGGAAAAGATCCTGAGACGTTCTCCTTCAATAGAGAAATCTCTTGCTGGCAGATTATTCGTTCACTTCGAACGGTTACGCCCTCCAAACAACAAAAAGAGTCCTAAGCCAAAGCACTGCCAAAAAATGGGAACTTATGAGGTCAAAAACTCCTTAAAAGACCTGGCGAAGCCTTTGGCATATATTTGAAGCGAGGTAATAGGTCCTGCCAGACTGGCCGGCCAAGCTTTCTGGGCCTACCCGGGGACCCCGGCAATAAGGGTTTGACTGGCGCTTGCTTAGCTTTAAAGCAGACTGAAAGAAAAAGCTCTGGTGCTTTTCAGGGTGGAAAAAATGTTGACCTTTGCCTTTATCTAAGGCACTTCGTGCCCGTTAAGCAGGCAAATCTCCAGAGAGGCCTAGTTAGAAACCATAATAAAGCTGGCACGAACCTTGCAGTGAAAACATAAACTTTTTGGAATTTGAGGAGCACATCAAACCATGAAAACTAAGCTGGAATACATATGGCTCGACGGATACAAGCCAACGCAGTCTCTTCGTAGTAAAACACGGGTAGAATCCAATTTTGGCGGAAACCTTGAAGACTGCCCCATGTGGTCTTTTGACGGAAGTTCCACCGAACAGGCAGACGGGAGTGATTCCGATTGCCTCCTTAAACCGGTAGCTCTTTTTCCAGACCCGGACAGGAAAAACTCCTTTCTCGTCATGACCGAAGTCCTGAATGCCGATGGATCTCCCCATGAATCAAACGGCAGAGCGACCATAGACGATGACGATGAGGACTTCTGGTTCGGATTCGAACAGGAATATTTTCTTTGGGACCCCATGACAGATCGACCTCCGGGCTTCCCGGTGGCAGGTTACCCAAGGCCCCAAGGGCCCTACTACTGCTCTGTGGGAGCGAATAACGCTTACGGACGTGCTTGCGTTGAGGACCATCTTGATCTCTGCCTCGAGGCCGGCGTAAATGTGGAAGGCATTAATGCCGAAGTCGCAGCCGGTCAATGGGAGTTTCAGGTTTTCGCAAAAGGTGCAAAGCGAGCTGGCGATGAAACGTGGATAGCTCGTTATATCCTTGAACGAACTGCCGAAGCTCACGGATACGCAGTAGAGTGGCACCCGAAGCCCATGGGCGACACGGACTGGAACGGCTCCGGCATGCACGCCAATTTTTCCAACAGCGTGATGCGCAATTCAGGCCAGGAAGGTGTTTTTACGAAAATCTGTGAAGAGTTCGGAAAAAATATTCAAAGGCATATCTCTATCTACGGCGCCGATAACAACCTTCGCCTGACCGGGGCCCATGAAACACAGGCAATAGATCAATTCAGCTTCGGGGTATCGGATCGAGGAGCTTCAATACGCATCCCCGTCGGAACCGTCGATGACGGATGGAAGGGAAGACTAGAGGACCGCAGGCCGGCATCTAATGCGGACCCCTACAAGGTTGCCTCTGCCATCATTAAAACCACAAAAGAGGCCGATGTTTGATCGACCTCTCTAAGCCAAAATGTTGCATAGTCCGTCACTCCTGGGCGGACTCTGCAACATCGGCTGGAAAGACTTCTGCAATCGCTTCTTTACCGATCAACAATCGTGAATGGTCGATCGCCCACTTTTCTTCGGTAAAGATAAGTTCATAGACTTCGTATTCTAACGCGCCTGTCTGATTGAAAAGTTTATCCTTCGCGCGCAAAACGTTCGGAACACTAGCGTATTCTTCACCTGTGACTCCAGGGTAAATCGTAAACTCGATAATCTGGGCCTCCGCTTTGAGTACCATATTCCGCTGTTCTGTAGCCCATTCTTCTTTTGTTTTATCGCGAGCCATTCCCTTTGAAACAAAGGAGTATGCCTTCTCAAAATCACCTGACTGAAAGGCCGTCAAGTATCCCCGTACTGTCTCTTCCGGCGACAAAGCGGATCCACTAAAACAGGATGTCATCGCGAAGCTCAAAACAACTGCAGCAAGGCCTCTCGAGCGAAAAGTCTTGAACATATTCCCTCCAATCGATCAGTGAAACACTCGGACAGGAAGCCACGGTATTTCTATCGGGTCAAGCAAAATTCCTCGAAT